>JAFGQJ010000015.1 GCA_016935715.1 Spirochaetales bacterium | reverse complement strand
TCGTGGAAGAACTGGGCCGCTTCGATCCAGCCCGGGTCGTCGAAGATCACGTCGGTGTAGTCCTCGTTGTAGTAGAACCTCTTGCTGGTATCTACGAAGGCGGCGGCGTACTTGCTGAACTTGTCGCCGATTCCCTGGTGTCCCCCTGCGTAGCGCACGGCGATGCCGGCTTGAGACATCTGTCCGCCTTCCCATTTGGTCAGCTTCTGAGCCGCCTCCAGCAGCTCCGGCATGAACTCCGGCGGGTCATCCGGATCCAATCCGACCTCCCTGAACAGGTCCTTGCGGTAGTAGAGCATCTGGCCGGCATCCACCTCGGCGCCGCTCCAGCCGTAGTACTCGCCCTTGACCTTGGAGAGGCTGAGCACGTACGGGGTAAACAGATCCTCCATGTACTTCGCCGCCCAGTCCGGAGCCGGCAGCAGCGCCTTGGCCATCAGCCCGACCTGCGCTTCGACCCAGACGATGTCGCCCGCCGAACGGGACTCGAAGGCCGCGCTGAAGATCGCTCTCTGCTGGGCGTTGGGAATATCCCGGACCGTGATGCTGACATTCGGATGAATCGCCGAATAGTCCCGGGCAATTTCCTTGGCCAGGGCATCGAAGCCCGGACGGGTTTCCAGGACGTGCCAGTAGGCGATCTCGACTTTTTCGGTGGGAAAGGCGAATCCGGGATTGTACTGTTCGATCGGCGTTTTCTCCGCCGCCGCGGTCGCAGCCGGCTCCGCTGCTTCCTGCCCGCCGGCGGCGAACAGGAATGCGCCTCCCGCCAGCAGAAGCACGAGGGAAATGAGTGCTCTGTTCATTTTCTGACCTCCTTGCAGATTTTTCCATATTATGGATCCCCATCTCCCGTCCCGACGGGAAGGGAGACGACGATGTAGTGGGAGTCAAAAAACCTGCCCAAGGCGGCCGGATTTTCGACCGTCGCCATAATATGGCACCGAGAGACCCTCGGTTGAGTTAACCTATTATACATGGTATACCATGTATGTCAATATCCTTTTTGAACGCGGCGGGGCGAGATCAGGAGACGCGGACGCGCTGCAGTCGCTTCTCCTCCTTGCCGTGGGTATACTGGGTCAGGCGAATGCGATGAGCCAGGATCTGTTCGATCAACGCGCCGGCCACGGCTTCGTAGCCGGCGACGCCGGCAAGGTTCTCCAGCTCCCCCGGATCCCTTGTCAGGTTGTACAGGTGGATCACACCTCCCTGCTCGGGGTCGAACACGAGCTTCCAGCTGCCGGTTCGGATCATCACCGCCGTGGCCAGCTCGGCAAAAACGGCGCGGTGATGCGTGCCGGCTTCCCCGCGCAGCAGAGGGGCAAGGCTGCGGCCCCGGAAGGTGTGGTCGTACGATCCCCCTGCCCCTGCCAGATCCAGGAGCGTCGGGTACAGATCGACGTGTGAAACCAGTGCCTTGCTGATGCGGCTGCCGCTCCTGCCGTCCGCAGCCCGGATGCCGGGCCCCGCTGCGACCAGCGGCACGCCCGCGCTCTGCTCGTAGAAGAAGCGTTTGTCCCAGATGCCGAAATCCCCCAGGTTGTCTCCGTGGTCCGATGTGAAGATGATCACGGTGTTGTCCAGGAGATCCCTCGCCTCCAGCGTGCTCACCAGCTTCCCGACCCAGCGGTCGATCAGCGCACACTTGTCCATGTAGTGGGCGCGGTTTTCCCGCGTGCTGAGGGAAAGGGCCTGATACTTCACCCTGCCCCGCAATACCGGCTGCCCGGAGTCGGTGCCCAGGGGTTCGGGCATCGCCTCCGGATCGTGGCGGAGCTCGCCCGGGTGCCAATAGGGGGGATGGGGACCTATGAAGGACAGGTTGAGGTAAAACGGCCGGGACGGATCGCAGCCCTCGATGAACCGGATGCCCCGGCCTCCGATGAAGCCATCCGGGGTATCTTCCTCCGCGAAGGGGTGGGGTCTGCACTCCCAGGCGAGATCTTCGAAGACCCTGCGGAACTCTTCCAGAAGACCTTTCTCCTCCAGGTGGCGGGTGTAGGCGTCGTCATTGTGGATATTTTCATCATCGTCCACCACCTGGATCACCGAATCGAAACCGTATTCGCGGATCACCTGTTCGTCGTCGCTGACGTCCATTCCCACTCCGAACCGGTCCAGATAGTGATGTTTGCCGATCAGGGCGGTGTGGTACCCCGCCCGTTGGAGATGCCTCATGAACGTGCCGTTCCGCAGATCCGCGTGAATCGGTTCCGCTTGATTTCCGCAGATCCCGTGCTGCGAGGGGAACTTCCCGGTAATGATCGAAGCCCGCGCGGGCTGGCAGAGCGGGGAGGCGCAGTAGGCGTTGGCGAACGTGACCCCGCGCCCGGCCAGGGAGATCAGATTCGGCGTGCTCGGCCCGAGCGCATCCGGCCGGAAATGATCGGTCAGAATCAGGATGATGTTCGGTCGTTCCTTCATGCTCTCCATCCTCTGAGCCCAGCAGGGCAGCATGTCGACTATGCTCCACTCAGTTTGTTGGATCCGTCGATGAGCGGACGGCTCTTCCTCAACTTCCCGGCAGTCAGTATAATGCAAAACCAGCCATGTACAAGAAGATCGACAAAGAAACGCTCAAGGAACTCCGGGGAATTCTGGCAGACGGGGACCTCCTGACCCCGGAGGACGACCTGGATACGTATGCCCACGATGAGGTGGCGGAGCTCTGGCATGCCCCGGAGGCGGTGGCCAGAGTCAGGACGACCGAGCAGGTTTCGCAGATCCTCGAGCTGGCCCAGGCCAGGCGGTTTCCGGTCACCCCCCGCGGTGCGGGCCAGGGCCTGAGCGGGGGAGCGGTCCCCGTGTTCGGAGGCCTGGTGCTGTCCCTGGAAAAGATGGACAGGATCCTGGAGATCGACCAGGAGAACCTGATGGTGGCGGTGGAACCGGGGCTGATCACCGGCAACCTTCACCGGGAGGTCGAGGCGGCGGGATTGTTCTATCCCCCGGACCCGGCCAGCCTGGATTCCTGCTCGATCGGGGGGAACATCGCCGAAAACGCCGGCGGACCCCGGGCCATCAAATACGGGGTGACCAAGGACTACGTGTGCGGTCTGCAGGCGGTCCTTCCCAGCGGCCGGGTCATGGAGCTGGGGGGCAAGGTCGTGAAGAACGTCACCGGCTACAACCTCATCCAGCTGCTCACCGGATCGGAAGGGACCCTGGCGGTGGTAACCCGTATCCTCCTTCGCCTCATACCCAAGCCGGAGCAGCGGGTGGACCTGCTGGTCCCTTTCGATGACTTTCAGTCCGCAGGCCAGTCGGTCTCCGACATCATCAAGGCGCGGATCGTGCCGGTGGCTCTGGAGTTCATGGAGAGGGACAGCATCCGGGCCGTGGAGAAGCTGACGGAGAAACAGGCCCCCTTCCGGGAGGCCGCGGCCCACCTGCTGATCACCCTGGACGGCAACGACAAGAATCAGATCGACCGCGACTACGAGCGGATCGGGGAGATATGCCTGGAGAACGGGGCCATAGACGTCCTGGTCGCGGACAACCCCCAGATGCGCGATCGCCTCTGGGAGGCCCGCAGGCTGATCATCGAAGCGCTGCAGAACCTGAGCCCGCAGCACATCATGGACACCCAGGACATCGTCGTTCCTCGCACCCAGCTGCCGAATCTGCTTCCCAGGATCAAGGAGGTGGGGGAGCGCTATGAGCTTCCCATCATCAACTTCGGCCACGCCGGAGACGGAAACGTGCACGTCAACATCATCAAGGACGTTCCCGAAGAGGTCTGGAAGAAGCAGGCCCACAAGGCCGGTGAAGAGATCTACCGGCTGGCCGTATCCATGGGGGGCGTGGTCACGGGGGAACACGGGATCGGGATGACCAGGAAATCCTTCCTCTCTCTGGGCATCGATTCCGCCCAGATCGAAATGATGCGCGGCATCAAGGATGACTTCGATCCCAACGGCATCCTGAATCCGGGCAAGATCTTCAGCTGAGGGATACTCCGGAGGCGGGCGGCCGCTGCCGGTCTCTCGGCAGCTAGAGCACCTCCCGCAGCGCCCCCAGGAGGCGCTCGACGTTCTCCTGCCGGGCGGTGTGACCCATCACCCCGATGCGCCAGATCCTGCCTGCCAGCGGTCCCAGGCCGGCTCCGATCTCGATCCTGTGCTCATTGCGCAGGGCGCTGCGCACCGCGGCGTCCTCCACCCCCTGCGGGATTTTCACCGCGTTGAGCATGGGCAGGCGGGATGCCTTGTTCACCAGCAGCTCCAGCCCCAGGGATTCCAAACCCTGAACCAGCATCTCATGGATCCGGCGATGGCGGTCGAACACCTTGTCCATGCCCTCCTCCATGACCAGCAGCAGGGACTGATACAGGCCGTAGAACATGTTCATCGGAGCGGTGTGGTGATAGGCTCTCTTCTCGCCCCCCCAGTATTTGCCGATCAGATCGATGTCCAGATAGAAGCTCGGTGTCTTTGACTTGCGCGCCGCAACGGCTTTGACCGCGTCCGCAGAGAAGGTCACGGGGGAAAGACCCGGCGGGCAGGAGAGACACTTCTGCGAACCGCTGTACAGGGCATCCACGCCCCAGCCGTCTGCATCGACCTCGATCCCCCCCAGGCTGGTAACCGCATCCAGCAGGTACAGGCAGTCGGATGCTTTCAGCAGCTTTCCGATTTCAGCGGCGGGATTGCGCACTCCTGTGGATGTCTCCGCGTGGATCATGGCCACCAGCTTGTAGCGCTTCTCGCGCAACTTCTTCTCCACCGCGTCCGGCTGTACCGGGGTGCCCCACTCGAACTCCAGAACCTCCGCCTCCGCGCCGAGCCTGCCGGCGATCTCGCGCATGCGGATTCCGAACACCCCGTTGATCAGAATCAGTATCCTGTCCCCGGGTTCCAGAAGATTCACCAGGCAGGTCTCCATCCCGGCCATCCCCGTGCCGGACACTGCCACGGTCAGCGGATTGCTGGTCTTCATCAGCTTCTGCAGCAGCGCCTTGATCTCATCCATGATCCGGATGAAGTAGCTGTCCAGATAGCCCAGGGTGTTTCTGCTCAACGCCT
>JAFGQJ010000411.1 GCA_016935715.1 Spirochaetales bacterium | reverse complement strand
CGGGTGGTCGAAAACTACGAACCCAGGATGACCAAGAAGAGCTATCTCGCGTTCATGGACACGGTGTCCAGGGTAATAACGGGCTGAGCGCACCGGACCGTTTGCATTTTTTCCGGTAACTTTGTATTCTACCGGCGGAGATACGGAACATCCTCCGGAGATACGCGAAACTGCCGGACCCCGAGAGCCTCCGAAATATTTTCTTTTAAAGGAACGAGATATGAGACACTACATCGCCTTTATAGCCATAGCTGCAACCATGGTCACCCTGGGTTGTACGAAAGACGAAACGGCCGGCTCCTCTGAAGAGAACGCCGCAGCGAAACCCGTGGAGCTGAGCTACAGCATCTTTTTCCCGGCCAGTCACCTGCAGGCGCAGACCGCCGAGGCCTGGGCCCGGGAGGTGGAGCGCAGGAGCGACGGGAGGCTGAAGATCACCATGTATCCCGGCGGGACGCTGACCACCGCTCCCCAGTGCTACGAGGGTGTGGTCAACGGCATTTCGGATATCGGGATGAGCGCCTTCGCCTATACCCGCGGTCGCTTTCCCCTGCTGGAGGGTCTGGATCTTCCCCTGGGTTACCCGGATGGGGTTACGGCCACACGGATCGCCAATCAGATGGTGGGCAGCTACGATCCGGAGGAGCTGCGGGACGTCCACGTGCTGTACCTCCATGCCCACGGTCCCGGGATTCTGGCTTCCAAGAAGCCGGTGCGGAGCATCGGGGATCTGCAAGGCATGCAGATTCGCGCGACGGGCTTGTCGGCCAAGATCGTTTCCAGTCTCGGCGCGGTGCCCATCTCGATGAGCCAGGGAGAGACCTACGACGCGCTGCAGAAGGGCGTTGCCGAGGCCACCTTCTGTCCGGTGGAGACCCTCAAAGGCTGGAAGCAGGGGGAGGTCATCGAATACGTCATCGATACAACGGCGATCGGCTACACCACGGCGATGTTTGTCGTGATGAACAAGGCCAGGTGGGAATCCCTTCCCGAAGAGCTCCGCGCCATTCTGAGCGAGGTGAGCGAAGAGTGGATCCTGCGGCAGGGACAGGCCTGGGACCAGAGCGATGCGGAGGGGGAGGAGTTCGTTCGCGGTCTGGGCAAGAGCTTCATCGATTTGTCCGACGATCAAAAGCGGGCGCTGGTCGAAGCGATGGAGCCCGTCCTGGCGGACTACGTGACCGCCACCGAGGCAAAAGGGCTGCCCGGCAGGAGCTTTCTACAAGATCTCCAGGCATTGCTGGCTGAATGAACGCCACGGCGGGTCCGCCGAACCCGGGTGCCCTGAACCGGGTCCTGGAACCCTTGTTTCGCACCGTTCGCAAGCTCATCATCGTCCTTGCCCTGCTTGCCGGAACGGCGGTGCTGGTGATGACGGCAGTCACCGTGACGGACGTGGTGCTGCGGATGTTCAAAGCCGGGATCGTCGGAGCCTACGATATCGTCTGCATCTGCGGGGTGGTGGCGATCTCCTGCGCACTTCCCTACATCACTGCGGTCAAGGGGCACATCGCCATCGAGTTCTTCTACCGTAGCTTTTCCCGGGTGGGGCGGCGGATCCTCGATTCCGTTTTTCGGCTGGTGGCCCTGGCCTTGTTCGCTTTTCTCGTATTCCAGAATATCCGCTACGGGCTGTCCCTCCAGGCGGCAGGGGAGCTGATGCCCACCCTGAAGATGCCGGTGTTCTGGATGCCCCTGCTGATTGCCTTCAACGCTTTTCTGGTCTTCATCGTCATCGTCTATCATCTCCTTCATCCCGGGAAGGAGATGATCGTATCATGAATCCGCTGCACATCGGCATCCTCGGTTGTCTCGTTCTGCTGGTGCTGCTGTTCACCAGCATGCCGGTCGCCTTTGCCATGATCGCCGTGGGCCTGGCCGGCTTCGCCTGGATCGTCACGCCGCAGGCTGCTTTCAGCATGGTGGTCGCCGACCTGTACGACACCTTCTCCTCCTACAGTCTCACCGTGATCCCCCTGTTCGTATTCATGGGCCAGGTCGCCTTTCATGCGGGCATCAGCCGGCGCCTGTTCAAAACCGCCTACACCTGGATCGGGCACCTGCCCGGCGGGCTGGCCATGGCCACGGTCGGGGCCTGCACCGGTTTTGGTGCCATCTGCGGGTCCGGTCCCGCGACTGCGGCCACCATGGCATCCGTGGCCCTGCCGGAGATGCGCCGCTACGGCTACTCCGACGAGCTGTCCAGCGGGGTGGTGGCCGCCGGCGGCAGCCTGGGGATGCTGATACCTCCCAGCGTGGTGTTCATCGTGTATGCCATCATTACCGAGCAGTCCATCGGTGCCCTGTTCCTGGCCGGGATCGTGCCGGGCATCCTGATCGCCCTGCTGTTCTGTCTTTCGATCTATATCCGCTGTCGTCTGCACAAGACCATGGGACCGCCGGGCCCCAGAATGTCATGGATCGAAAGGCTGAGGTCTCTCGGCGGCGTGGTGGAAACGCTGCTGTTGTTTGTCGCGGTCATCGGGGGGATGTTCGTCGGCCTGTTTACCCCGATAGAGGCGGCGGCGATCGGGGCTGCCGGAAGCCTGGTGATCGCGGCGATCAAGCGCCAGCTGAGCCGGCAGGGGATGATGCGGATCCTCCTGGAGACGGTGCGGACCTCGGCCATGATCTTCTTCATCGTGGCCGGGGCCGTGGTTTTCGGCCGTTTCCTGGCGGTGTCGCAGATTCCCTTCGCAGTGGCCGAATGGCTCACCGGGCTGCCTCTTCCCGGCTGGATCGTGATGTTCCTCGTCATCGCATTCTTCATGATCGCCGGCTGCTTCATCGACGCGCTGGCCGTGGTTCTGCTCACCATCCCGATCTTCTACCCCGTCGTGCTGGAACTGGGATACAATCCCGTCTGGTTCGGAGTCATGGTGGTGGTTGTCACCCAGATGGGCGTGATCACCCCCCCGGTGGGGATGAATGTCTACGTCGTGAGCGGGATCGAACGGGGGATCCCCCTGCAGTCGATTTTCAAGGGAACCCTGCCCTTTCTCCTGATGCTTGTCCTTGCCGCGGTGATTCTGGTCTTCGTTCCCTCGATCGCTCTGCTGCTGCCCGGGGCGCGGTAGCGGGGGGAGCAGGGGCGTCTGCCGCCGGCCCCGCCTCTGTATCGATAGTCAACGATAAACCCGCATCGGGAACGCAAAAAAATTCTTGATCGTGCCGGATTCGTGTAGTAATATCGAGAATATTCTCATTACTGGAGGTACCAATGGCAGAAGGAAAGAGGGAGCTGAGACGTCAGCTCGGTGTCTTGGACGTCACCGCCATCACTGCCGGAATCGTGATCGGCGCGGGGGTCTTCGTGATTACCGGGATCGGGGCAAAGTACGCCGGAGCCCTGACGTGGGTCTCTTACGCGATCGGGATCATCCCGGTGATTCTGGTAGGGATGAGCACGATATTCCTCAACTTCCTCTACCCCGTGGAGGGAGGGGAGAGCTACGTGTATCCGACCCGGATCGTCAGCAAGCCCTTGGGCTTCTTGTCCGGATGGGGCATGTGGCTGGCGCTGATCGGCCCGATCGCCATTACGGCCCAGGCGTTCATCTCGTACGTGAACGCCCTGCCGAACATTGGCACGCAGATCCCGATAATGTGGGGCGCCCTGCTCGTACTGGTCGTTTTCTTCGTCATCAACCTGCTGGGCGTCAAGACGGTTTCCATCGTGCAGAACATCCTGTTCCTGTTCATGGTCGCCGGCATGATCATCTACATCATCTGGGGCCTGCCGCACATGAAAGGCGCGAACATCCGCATGGGCGCGCCGATGGGATTCGGGGGCGTGATGAAGGGAGCCTCCCTGCTGATCTTCTCCTATGCCGGGCTCACGCTGGCAGCAGACCTGGGCGAAGAGGCCAAGAATCCAACAAAGACCATCACCTGGGGGATCATCCTCGGTGCCCTGGTGCCTGCGGTGCTGTACGTCGTCTCGGCATTCGTGTCCACCGCTGTCATCCCCTGGGAGCAATTCGCCGCCTCTGACGCGCCGTATGCAACGGTTGCCTCATCGTTCATGGGACCCTTCGGCGTCGTGTTCATCGTGATCGTAGCCTGGGCTGCGATTCTATCTTCCCACAATGGCGAGCAGGCGGTCGGTGCCCGCGTGTTCTTCGGACTTTCCCGGGACAAGGTGTTCGGAGGAAAGCTCGCCGCCATCAACCGCTTCGGGATTCCCGCCATCGCCCTGATCGCCACGGTGGTCGTCGCCGGCATCCTGATCGTGACCGGTTCGATCCAGCTGGTGGCTGAGCTGATCGTGGCCATGTTCCTCTACAACTGGATCATCACCCACATCGGTGTCCTGATGGCCCCGAAGAAGTATCCGGAGCTGTACGGCAAGCTGCCGGGTATTTACGGAAAGAAGGGATTCATGGTCTTCCCCGTGATCGGCATCGTCGTTTCCCTCTACCTCCTGTATCTCCAGGGGTGGAGAGCCCTGCTGTACTTCGCGATCTGGATGGCGGCAGGGTTGATCATCTATCTGATCCGCTACTTTACTAGGAAAGAAGAGATAGGAAAGCTGATGAGCGAATGGCCGCGGGAACGCTATTTCAGCTAGCTCCCGCCTGCCGTGCCTGAAAGGTGCGCGGAGGATCTTGCACGAATAGGCACGAGGGCCGCCCGCAAGGGCGGCCCTTTCCCTCTATGGTCAGAAGGCGAAACGCATGCCGGTGCGCAGGGGGGTGAAGCGCTCGCCGAAAGCTTTCAACAGCTCCGCCTGGGCGTTGAAACCCGTGCAGTGACCGGCCAGAACGGAGCTTATCTCCAGCTGCCCGAGCGCCTCGACCGTCCTGCTGATGCGCTCGGCCGACGCTTCGACGAGATGAAAGCCGCCGATCAGGGCCGTGATGGGTTGCTTGCCCGTCATCTTCCTGCATTGACGGCAGATGTTGACCACACCTGCGTGACTGCAGCCGGTGAGGATCACGGTACCCTTGTTCCGGATCCGGGCGAACAGCGACAGATCGTCGGGCATGGCGTCTTCGACGATGTTTCCATCCACGATGGTGCGCAGGGCGATGCCGACCTCCTCGAAATCGGTCTCCCTCTCGATCTCGCCGCTCGTGCAAAGACCGGGCAGAAGCTGAAGAGGCTGGCGGCATTCGAAGAGTATGCCCCCGGCCGCGGCAATCTTCTCGCGGGCATCCCCCCCCATCACCCCCACGTGCCTGAGGAAAGGCTCATCCACGAAGTTCAGACGAAACAGCTCAGGATGGACGACCACGGGCAGATCGCTCTTGTAAATCCGCTCGAGGATCCGCACCAGCCCCTGAGTATGGTCGTAGTGACAGTGGGTAATCACGATCGTGTCGATCGACTCGGGCTGAATGCCCAGAAGCTTCATGTTTTCCAGGAGGGCCTGCGGGTTTTGGGCAACGTCGACGAGGATATTTCTCGTGACCTCACCTCTTCTGGCTTCCAGGAACATGGATATCCCGTGCTGGCCCAGGAGAGGACTCTCGTAGAGCACGGAGTCTTCGGCCACTATCGTAACCTGCAGGCTGTCCAGTTCTCCCTGTATCTTCATATCGAGCTAACCTCCGCGGCTATTGGACTGTGAAGCGCTTGATCTTCTTGGTGCTGCTCGTTTCCATCGGCTCTTCGAGAACACGGAAGCGGCTGATCCTCTGGTAGGGTAGCAGCCTGCCGTTGACCTCGTCGATGATGCGCTGCAGGCTGGCCCTCACTTCCTCGGAATCGAAACCTTGCCAGGCCTCGGGCTCGGTCGGGCTGTAGTGTTCGGCCCGGGGATAGATCAGGGCTTCGATGGCCTCGACTTTCTGTCGCTCGTCCTCCATGTACCCCCGAACCAGGATCTGCTCGATCTCGGGATACAGCTGGAAGTGGTCCTCGATCTCCTCGGGATAAACGTTCTTGCCGCCGGCGGTCACGATCAGCGACTTCTTCCGCCCCGTGAGATAGAGGTAGTCGTCCCGGTCCAGATAGCCTACGTCCCCGGTCAGAAAGAAACCGTCGGCGGAAAACGCCTCGCGGGTGGCGTTTGGATTGTTGTAGTAGCCCTGCATGACCATCGGTCCTCTCAGGGCGATCTCGCCCCTGCCCTGCTCGTCCGGCTCTTCGATCCTTGCCTCTACACGGGGAATCAGCTTGCCGACGGAGGTCACCTTGTAGCGATCCGTGGGATTGAGGGTCACGATGGGGGAGGTCTCGGTGAGGCCGTAGCCCTGAACGAAGTCTATTCCGAGCTGGTTGTACTGGCGGAAGGTGGCGGCCGGCAGCGGACCCCCTCCGGAGATGCAGATACGGATGTGCTCCAGGGACAGCTTCTCCAGGAGGAAGCCGAACATCCGCTTTCCCGGGTTCACCCGGATAACCTTCTTGACGGCTCCGGACAGCGCCATCAGGGTATGGATCAGGGCATAGACCACGGGCCCCTTCTCGCGAAGCCCGCTGTTCAGTCCGGCGAGCAAACGGTTGAACAGCATCGGCACCCCCAGGAACATGGTAACCCGGCCCCGCTTCAGATCCGCGAGGATCTGCTTGCTCACCATCTTTTTGCCGAACACGATCTCGGCTCCGACGGAGATCGCCTCCAGGAACACGGCGGTCATGGTGTAGGAATGATGGATGGGAAGGAGGGCGTAGAATACATCGTTCCGGGAGATCGAAAGGTTGGCCTGGGCCAGATACGTGTCGCTGACCAGGTTGCGGTGGGTGAGCATGACCCCCTTGGGGTCTCCCGTGGTTCCGGAGGTGAACATGATCGCCGCCAGCTCTTCATCCCCGACCGCTGCGGGCTTGAACGGCTTGCCTTCGGGGAGCTGCAGGATGTAGCCCGGCTTCGAAGGGCTCAGAGAGATTTTCTCCTTGAGCCCTCTGGAGGAGGCTTCGAAAAGATCGTACTTTTCCTCGTCCACGAACAGCAGCCTGGCTCCGGCAAAGTCGATCAATCCGGAGAGCTCCTCGAACTTCCACTGATAGTCCAGGGGAATGACCACGGCTCCCGCAAACAGGATGGCCAGGTAGGCCAGGGCCCATTCGGGGGAATTCTTCCCGGTCAGGGCTACCCGATCCCCGGGTTTGACTCCCCTTGATTGAAGAAAGGCGGCGGTTCGCCTTACCCGTTCGAGGGCCTGCTCGTAGGTGAACGTCAGAACGGCAGGCTCATAGGCGGTGAAGGCTTTCCTGTCGCCGAAGCGGCTGCAGGTTATCGCGAACATCTCCGGGATCGTCGGCCACTGCCCGCGAAACAGTTTTCCTCTGAAACCTTCCAGGAAAGCCCACGGTGTGTTGTTGGTCATACCGGTATTGTGAATCCCTTAGCGGTTTGGGTCAAGGCTG
>JAFGQJ010000090.1 GCA_016935715.1 Spirochaetales bacterium | reverse complement strand
TGTCGATGTAGACGCCGAGGCAGGCCGGGAGACTATCGAGCGGATCACCGATGCGGGCGGACGGGGGATACTGCTGACTGCGGATGTGACCTCCACTTCGGACATCAACGGGGCAGTAGAAAAGGTCAGGAGCACGCACGGTCGTATCGATGTCCTGTTCAACAATGCCGGCATCGAATTGTCCCGTCCTGTTCACCAGACCTCGGAGCAGGAGTGGGACCGGGTCATGTCCGTCAACCTAAAAGGAATGTTCGTCGTATCCAAGGCCGTTCTGCCGGTCATGATGGAGCATAAACGCGGCTCAATCGTGAACACCTCCTCCATCTCCGGAGTTCTCGGCTGGCCCGCCTACGCCGCCTATTCCACCTCCAAGGGCGGGGTGGTTCAGCTCACCCGCCAAATGGCGGTGGACTACGCACCGTACAACATCCGGGTGAACTGCATCTGTCCCGGTACGACCCTGACCCCGCTGATCGAAAGACTCTTTCAATTGGAGGAGGATCCGGAAGAAGCGAAAAGGATCATCGCAGGCAGACACCCGCTGGGACGGTTCGCCAGGCCGGAGGAGATCGCCCAGGCCGTGCTGTTCCTGGCCTCCGAGGAGGCCTCCTTCATCACCGGGGCGGTCCTGCCGGTGGACGGCGGATACACGGCGAAATAGCGAACGCCGCATTGCGGCGGGAAAATCTTCGAGGAGGAGAACGGTGAAACGATACCATGACCTTGGCGGCAAGCTGGAAAACGGGCTGTGGTCCTACCGGGCTCTACCCGGACTGGAGGATATCGTGCCCGACGTGGGGATCGAGACGATCGCCACGGTGGCGCAGGATGAGTTCTTCGCCTCGAAGATCACCCTGTGCACGATCTCCGGAACGTACGTGGAGGCGGGATCCCACATCCTCGAGAACGGCAAGACCCTGGACCAGTACGGCCTCGACGACTTCATAAAGCCCGCCACCATCGTCCGTCTTCCGCCGCAGACGGCAAAAGCCCTGGTGGATGAATCCCTGCTTGCCGACAATGCTCCGGAGACAAAAAAGGGCGAGGCGCTGATCGTGCAAACCGGCTGGGGGTCGCACTGGAACACTCCGGGATACGTTCTGCAGTGCCCCAACTTCAGCCGCGGCGCCGTGGAGTGGATGCTGGAGCGTGAGCCTTCCATCTGTGCCTTCGACGTTCCCTGTTTGGAAAGCTCCTGGTCGGAAGATATTGTCGAGGAGAAGGGAGGACTATTGGGCATGATCTTCAACGCCGGTGCCCTACTGGTGGCTCCCCTGGTGAATCTGGAGCGGATCGAGAATATCCGAGGTTTGCTGTACTGCCTTCCTCTTTCGGTGGCCGGCACCTCGGGGGCTCCGGCCCGCGTCGTGTTCGAGGAGGAAGTCTGACCGTGAAGACCCCCATTCGCTTCGGTGTGATCGGAGTCGGGCTGTGGGGCGAGGTGCACGCCGAGATCTATGCTCAACATCCCTACGCCATCCTGGCCGGAGTATGCGACCGCGATTGCGGGAGGGCCGAAGAGGTGGCCGAACGCTACGGGGCCGAGCGGGTATACGGGGACTACCGGGAGCTGGCCGCGGATCCGGGGATCGACGCGGTTGCGGTTGTGACCCCCGACTTCGCACACCGGGAGCCGATCGTGGCCGCGGCGGAGGCGGGCAAACACGTGATCACCGAAAAACCCCTGGCCACCACCCGGGAAGACGCGGACGCCGTAGCAGAGGCGGTCAGAAAGGCAGGAATCACCTTCATGGTGGATTTTCACGCCCGCTGGAACCCTCCCCTGGCGATCGCCCGGCAGGACATCTCGGAGGGAAAGCTGGGCCGCATCGTTTCGGGCTATTTCCGGCTCAACGACACGATCTCCGTTCCCACCGAAATGCTTTCCTGGGCCGAGAAGAGCTCGATCCTCTGGTTCCTGGGCAGCCACACCGTCGATTCCCTGCGATTTCTCTTCCAGGAGGAGGTCAAGCGGGTGTATTCCGTGTCCCGCTCCTCAGTGCTGAAGAGCCGGGGCGTCGATGTCCCCGACCTCTACCAGAGCATTTTAGAGTTCGACTCCGGGATTGTGGCCACCATCGAAAACAGCTGGATCCTCCCGAACACGCACCCCTCGGTTAACGATATCAAGGTGAACATCCTGGGCAGCAAGGGAATGATCAATATGGACCTCACCAACAATCAGATGATAGAACGCTACCTGGCCGATCACAGCGATCATCCGGATTGTCTGGTCAAACCCCGGGTGCGGGACAGGCACGTCGGATTCGCATACGAGAGCATAAGGGATTTCGTGGATTGCCTGTATCTGGGCAAGAGGGTTCAGGCGAGCCTCGATGACGGGCTGAAAGTGACCCAGGTTGTCCTGGCGATCATGGAATCCGCCTCCTCCGGCGTTCCCGTGGAGGTGAACTATGGGCCTGCATGAGCTTCTCTCTCTGAAGGACAAAATTGCCCTGGTCACAGGCGCAAGCAGGGGCCTGGGCCAGGGCTTCGCCGCCGCCCTGGCCGAAGCGGGAGCGCATTTGAGCATCGTCTCCCGTCACCGCGATGAGCTGACGGACACGGCCGAACGAGTAAAAGGCTATGGTCGGGAGGTCCTGAGTCTGCAGGTCGATGTCACCCGCGAGGCGGATGTCCGCGAGATGGTCGCCAAAACCGTTGAGCGCTACGGGCATATCGATATCCTTGTGAACAACGCCGCGACCGAGCGCCGGAACATTCCGCCGGAGGAGACCAGCCTGGAGAGCTGGTCCTTCGTGATCGATACCAACCTGAACGGACCTTTCCTCTGTGCACGGGAGGTCGGAAAAGTAATGATTCCCCGAAAGCGAGGCAAGATCATCAACATCGCCTCCATGTCGGGCATGATCATCAACAGGTACTTCCACGGGGGTTCATACGACGTGTCAAAATCCGCCGTAGTAGGTCTGACAAAAGCCCTGGCGGTGGAATGGGCCAAGCACAACGTAAATGTTATAGCCGTGGCGCCGGGATACTACGGAACCGCCCCGAATCAGAAATGGTTTGAAGCCAACCCGGAAATCCGCCAGCGGGTCATCGACATGATCCCCCTTAATCGCCTCGGAAAGATAGAAGAGCTGGCAGCCCTGGTCACAGTTCTGGCTTCGGATGTATCCAATTACATGACAGGCTCGACAGTTGTTATAGACGGCGGATACACATTGTGGTAAGGAGATCTAGGAAGCAGAGCCATTCCGCCTCTCGACCATCGCAGGCTCATACCCCTCGCCGGGCACCATCCGAAAAGAGCGTAGTGTGACTCCATCCCGTGGGGCTGGACCGCCATTGCCCGCAGAGGAAGAGGGGGGATTGTTTCGATTGTCTGACAGACCGCAGTCGCGGCCCCGGTCGTTTCACTGACAATTCCGGAGCAACTGCCGGTCA
>JAFGQJ010000014.1 GCA_016935715.1 Spirochaetales bacterium | reverse complement strand
GTTGCCGATATAGGCGGCTGCCCGGGTGGACTCGCCGTAGTAGCGGTAGAACTCCGATGCGCCCAGCTCCTCATCGGTGCCGCCCAGGATGTACAGCAGGTCGCCGGGAGCCTTGAGGTCGAGGGTCACGGCCGCTCCCAGATCCGGGAGCCTACCCAGCACCGACACCAGCAGGGTGGGCGGAACGGAGATCGGGGGATCGGTCAGGGTGCAGTCGTTGGACATGCTGTCCTTGCCCGAGATCAGGGGCACGCCGTAGGCTTTGCAGAAATCGTACAACCCCTGACAGGCCCGCACCAGCTGGGCCAGCTTGTGGGAGCGCTCCGGCATGCTATCCTTGACCACGTTCGGCCAGCAGAAATTGTCAAGGGCGGAGATGAAATCCGGATCCCCGCCCGCGCTGACCACCCGCCGCACGGCCAGATCCAGGACCGAGGCGGCCATCCAGTAGGTGTCGATGTCCGAATAGAAGGGGTTGATCCCTTCGCTGAGCACGATCCCCTCGACCCGGCTCAGACCCCCCGGTGCGGCTCCGTTGCCGCCACGGTGCCCGCGCCCTTCGGCCGGACCCGGGCCCCCTGCCCCGCCTCCACCGCTTTCGCCTCCACAACTGTCGCCTCCTCCGTACTCCGCCGCCAGAACAGCGGCGTCGGTCGGGACGTCGAAGCGCAGGCCCGCGAAAGGCTTGATGATGCTCCGCCCCTGCACCTCGTGATCGTACTGCCTGGCCTTCTCCTCTCCCGAGCAGATATTGAGGCGCCGCAGCATCTCCTCGACGCAGCGCCCGAAATCCTCGATCCGGACCACCGGCTCCTCGTGGGACATGGGCCGGAAAACCGCCTCCAGATGGTAGGGGGGATCTCCGTGATGAAGGAACTCCAGATCCAGGCAGGCCACGGTTCGCTCGCCGTAGCGAACATGAAACACGCCGTCTTCCGTGAAGCTGCCCAGCACCGTGGATTCCACTCCCCTTCTCCGGGACAGCTCCAGATACTCGTCGAGCCGGTCAACGGGCACGGCCAGGGTCATCCGCTCCTGGGCCTCGGAGACCAGGATTTCCCAGGGATTCAGTCCCTGGTACTTGAGGGGGACCCGGGCCAGATCGATCCGGCAGCCGCCGCTCAGCGTGGCCATCTCCCCCACCGAGGAGCTCAAGCCCCCCGCGCCATTGTCGGTCAGGGTCCGGTACAGCAGCCAGTCCCGCGCCTCCAGCAGCATGTCGGTCATCTTTTTCTGGGTGATCGGGTCTCCGATCTGGACCGCCTGCACCGGGGAGGAGGCGTGCAGCTCTTCGGAGCTGAAGGTTGCGCCGTGAATGCCGTCTTTGCCCACCCGGCCCCCGACCATGACCACCGCGTCCCCTGGAAGGACCCGTTTTTCCGTAGAGGGGATGTCCCTGATCGCCAGAGGCATCTCCCCGAGGGTCCCGCAGAAAACGAGGGGTTTTCCCAGGTAGCGGTCCTCGAACAGCTCCCACCCGCGGGCGTAGGGGATCCCGCTCTGATTGCCCCCTTCGATCACGCCGCGGTGCACACCGTCGCGGATTCGGCGGGGATGGAGCAGGCCGGCGGGAACGGCGTCGGCGGGCATCCCGGGGTTGCCCAGGCAGTATCCCCACACGTTGGCGATCAGGCGCGCCCCGAGCCCCGTGCCGAAGGGATCGCGGTTGACGCCGACGATGCCGGTCATGGCGCCGCCGTAGGGATCCAGGGCGCTGGGACTGTTGTGGGTCTCCACCTTGTACACCAGGGCGAGCCGGTCGTTGAAGCGTATCACCCCTGCGTTGTCGCTGAAAACGCTGAGCAGCCAGGGACTGGCCAGCTCCTCGGTGACCCTGCGGATGTAGCTCTTGAACAGGGAATCGACGGTCAGTCTGCCACCCGTCTCGTCCCGGTACTCGATCAGCCCGTTGAAGACCTTGTGGTGGCAGTGCTCCGACCAGGTCTGTGCCAGCGCCTCCAGCTCCACGTCGGTGGGATTCACACCCAGGCCCACCGCCCGCCGCCGCTCCCGGACTTCCGGCCGCCGGAAGTAGTCCCGGATGGCCCGCATCTCCTCCAGATTCAACGCCAGGATCCGCTGCCGGCTAATCTCCAGCAGCCGCTCGTCGGGCACCTCCAGGTCGATCTGTTCGACTTCCGGTTCATGGGCGGACCGTACCCGGGAGGCTCTGACCCGAGGACCCCGCTCCAGCCAGTCGCGGTACTCCTGGATCGACGCCTCCTCGATCAGGTCATTGGCGAGCAGCTCCCGGGCGATGCGCTGCGCCTGCTCCGGGCTCACACCGCTGAGCAGGTACTGGGTCGAGGTGAACACCCCTTCCTCGGGCGCCAAATCTCTGCCGAGCAGCTCGCCGACCGCGAGCTCGGCCGTGCGGCCGACGTTGTCGGTGACCCCGGGCCGGAAGCTGACGATCACCGAGAGGTCGAAGGGCTCGCCGTCCAGGTTCCGGTTCAACGTGTAGCGCTGGATCACCGGGTCGCAGAAAAGCTCCCGGGCGGCTGCCCGGACCTGCTCCTCCTCCAGCTCCGCCTCCACCAGGTAGAGGCTGCGGGTCTGCACCCGCCTCACCGGGATGTCCAGGTAGTCCCGGATCTTCTTTTCGGTAGCCGCCCCGTAGGCATCGGGAATGCCGGGCTTCAGCCCCACCTGGATCAGAAAGCCGTTCACAACAAGCGCACCCGCTCTTCGCTCGCCGGGGGGCGATTCCCGCCCCGCGGGTGCGCAGCGCCGCTCGCGGTGCCGTTCGCGGCACTGCTGCCGCGGCCCTCCTCCGCGCGGTACTCCCCTGCGCGCTCCTCCTCCAGCGCCAGCACCCGCCCGATCACCTCGGCCTGCTGGCCTGCGCCGCGGATCCGCCCGAGAATGTCCCGGCTGGAACGTGCGGCGACCACCAGCACCATCCCGATGCCCATGTTGAAGCTCTCATACATCCCCTTGCCCACCGGATCGTGCAGGGGGATGCTGCCGCAGCTGCGGATCAGCTCGAAGAGCGGCGGAGGCTGCCAGCTGTCCAGCCGGATATCGGCACGCACCCCCGCCGGCAGGATGCGCTCCAGGTTGTCCTTGAGCCCGCCCCCAGTGATGTGGGCGATCCCCCTGACCGACGGCCCCCCCCGCCCGGGGTCGCTGACCGCCTCATCGAGCAGCGGCAGCACCACCGGGGCGTAGTTCCTGTGCGGCTCCAGCAGGGCCTGCCCCAGTGTGCAACCCAGCTCCTCCACGCGGTGCTCCAGCTGCATCCCGCAGCGCTCCAGCAGGGCTTTGCGGGCCAGGGAGTAGCCGTTGGTGTGCAGGCCCGAGGAGCACAGCCCGATCAGCACGTCCCCGGGCTCGATCGCATCCCCCTGCAGCAGCGCTTCAGCTTCCACGGCCCCGACCACCGCGCCGCATACATCGATCTCCCCCGGCAGGTAGAGGCTCGGTTTTTCGGCAACCCGGCGGTCCAGCAGCACCAGATCGTTCGCTCTGCAGCAGCGCTCCGCCGCTTCCAGCAGCGGACCGATCAGCCCCTCATCCCTGCGGTGGCAGCCGACGTACAGCATCATCCCCAAACCACGGGCTCCCTGACAGAGGATGTCGTCCAGGGAATGGTGGATGATGTCCAGGGCCAGCCCGGCGGTGTGCCGGGTGCTCACCCCGAGCTTGGTCTTGGTTCCCACCCCGTCCATGCTGAACACCAGCGCCGGCTGATCCAGCGCCCTAAGCCCGCCCAGATCGATCCGCCCGCGATCCCGCGGGAGCGACTGCGCCCCGGCGATTCCGAACATCGCGCCCACCACCTCCCACGCACCGCTGCGGAACACATCGGGCATCTCGGCGGTCTCCCCGCCGATCACGGGTATCTTCGGCTCGTCTCGAAACGAGCTGGAAAGGATCTCCACGAGGTCCGCGGCCCGGCCGACATCCAGCCGGGCTGCAGCCAGGTAGTCGAGAAAACCGAGGGGTATCTCGTCTTTCCGGATCCGGGTCCTGCAGGATCGGGCGATCCGCCGGCTGATCGACTCCGGATTCCGGCCTTCGGCGACGGCCAGTCTACCGACCAGCACCGGTCGGTCGAGCTGCCACGTGGGCGCGGGCAGGCGGATCGCCCCCCCGAACAGCCCTTCCCGTGTGAGAACGTGTTCGGTATAAGTGCGCCGGCAGCAGGCCTGGATGCGCCGGTTGGCCTCAAGGTTCGCCTCCACATCGACACCTGAGGATCGGTAGGTCAACGCTTCCTCAGACATGTGACGCGTCCGCTTCCCGTTTATACCTGCAGATTGTAGGGGTTGTCGTGAAAAAAGCCGCGGCATCGCCTGCCATATAGCTGATTAACACGCTTTGGGCTCGGCAGTCAAGCTGTAGCTGCTCTTCCGCTTTTCTTCCGCTTCTCTTCTGCCGCCGAATGGACTACACTCCCACCATGATCTGGTTTCCCCTTGCCCTGTGCGCCGCGCTCTGCTGGGCCGTGGGCGCCGTGCTGGTGAAGCGGGGTTTCACGTCGGTCCCGCCCCTGTGGAACAACATCATCAACAACGCGATGGCCCTACTGATCTGGATTCCCGTGGTTCTGGTGCTGAGCGGATTCCGCATCAACCTGCCCTCGCCCGGCGTGCTGGCGACGGTCCTGGCCGCAGCGGTGCTGTTTCAGTTCTTCTACTACAGCCTCTACCGCGGCCAGGTTTCGCTGACCGGCACGGTGATCGCGATCTACCCCATGATCACGATCGTCCTCTCCCACCTGTTCCTCGGGGAGCGGCTCACCCGGCTGCAGTACCCGGCCATCGGCTGCATCCTGGCAGGGGGAATCGCCGTCGCTTTCCCGAACAGGCGGCAGGCGATGCACACCGGCGGCATCTCCTGGCTGCCATGGGGTCTGGTCGGTGCCTTCTGCCTGGGCACCGGAGATTTCCTGTCGAAATCCTCGATCAACCGCATCGGCTCCTATTCCCACATCTTCTTTCTCTCCCTTGTGGCCATGGCGCTGTCGGGGTTCAACTACCTCATCGACAGACCGAACCGTCCCGCGCCCCGCCTGTTCGCCAGAAGCTTCCTGCCCACTTTTCTCGGCGTCTTCCTGCACCTGGCTGGAGCGCTGTGCTTCCTCCTGGCCTTCGACTACGGGCCGATTTCGCTGATCTCCCCGGTCTCCTCCGTCTACCCAGCCCTTCTGGCCCTGCTGGCCGTCCGGTTTCTCGGGGACAGGGTCAGCCTGGTCCAGGGAATCGGCATCGGTGCCATCACCGGGGGCCTGGTAGCCATAGGATTCAGCGGGTTGTGAAACAAGGGCAGAAGCGCGAAGAATGTACCGCTCATCGTCCTGCTGATCATATCAGAGGCGGGATTTTTTCCCTGCTCCAAAGTTGTTAAAAATGTCAAAAATGGTAAAAATGTACACCTTTCAAGTGCCCGAAAATCGCCGCACGCGGGCAGGACCTGGATTTGATTCCCGTAGGGGAATGACATAAGATACACTGTTATGAGCAAAGTAAAGTACGGGATTATAGGCTTCGGCGGGATAGCGGAGAACCGGCTCGCCAAGGAAGGTTTCTGCGCGGATGCCAGCCGGTTCTCCCCGCATCCCCACGCGGTGCTGATAGGGGCGACCGACGTCAATCCGGACCGCCGGCAGGCTGCGGAAGCCCTGGGGCTGCAGTGGTACGAATCAGCCGAAGCGCTTCTGGCCCAGGAGCGGATCGAAGCGGTGTTCGTGGCCACCAACAACCGCTCTCATGCGGCCGTGGCCAAAGCAGCCATGGAAAGTGGAAAACACTGTCTGGTGGAGAAGCCAATCGCCACCTCTCTGCAGGATCTCCGGGAGCTGCGGCGGCTGGCGCGGGAGCGCAACCTCATCCTGGATGTGGATCACATGATGGTCCACAACTCGTACAACCTTCGGGCACGCAGTCTGCTGGAGGAAGGTGCGATCGGCGGCATCAACGACATCTGTCTGCACATGGAGTTCCTCTATGGGGCGGATCCGGGGGAGGCGGCCAGCTGGCGATGCTCGGTTCCCGAGGAGCTCGGGGGCCCGATCGGGGACGTGGGCAGCCACTGCCTGTACATGGCCGAATTCCTCCTGAACAGCCGCATCACCCGTCTGGCCTGCGTGTATCTGCCCCGCACGCTGGACATCGCGGTGGAAAACGGAGCCTGTATCGAGTTCGAAACCGAGAGCGGTGTCCACGGCGGGGCCCGGGTCGCGTTCAATCGGCCCCGGGGAGGCCTGGCCGGCACGCTGATGAATCTGGGTTATGAAATCTACGGCAGCGGAGGAACAATCCGCGGCTGCGGCACTCTCTTCCAGCTGTCCGGTCATCCGGAGGAGCCGGTGCCGATCCGCCTGGAGTTGGAGAACACGAGCGGCCCGGAAGTGATCCGCCTCGACGAAGTCGACAATATCTACCAGGCCGTTATTTCCCGACATGCTCGGGCGGTTCGAAGCGGCACCTTCAGCGACTGCAAAGAGGCGCTGCACAACCTGGCCATGATCGTGGCCTGCCACGAGTCGGCGCAGCACAACGGGGAAATGCTGAGGATCCGGGAGTAGAGCTCAATCCCCTTTTCGACCGAGCATCTCTTCGATGCGGCGCCGGATGTCCCGGCTCTGGGGGATGGCCGCGTCCTCCAACACGGGACTGAAGGGAACCGGCACATCCCAGGCACCCAGAGTGCGGGGGGAGTGGTCGAGAAGGTCGAACCCCTCCTCGGCGACCCGGCGGATCACCTCCGCGGCAAAGCCGGATTTGACCACGCCCTCCTGGACCACCAGCAGTGCTCCGGTCTTTTCAACGGACTCGAGGATGGTGTCCATGTCCAGCGGATCGAGGGTGCGCGGATCGATCACCTCCACGTCGATCGCTCCGGCGAGCGTCTCGGCCGCCTCCAGGGCCTTGTGTACGGCGAATCCGGTGGCCACCACTGTGATGTCCCGGCCTTTCCGCCGGACGGCGGCAACTCCCAGCGGCACCAGCCATTCCCCTCTGGGGACCTGCTCCTTGCGCGTATACATCACCCGGTTTTCCAGGTAGAGCACCGGGTTGTCGTCCCGGATCGCCGACTTGAGCAGGCCCTTGGCATCGTAGGCGGTAGAGGGCATGACCACCTTGATCCCCGGGGTGTTCACGAACCAGCTCTCGAAGTTCCGCGAGTGCTGAGCCGCCTCCCGGGTGCCGACGCCGTACTGCCCGCGGAATACCAGAGGCAGCGTTACCTTGCCCCCCGACATGTAGCAGCTGCTTGCCGCCTGATTGACCAGCTGGTCCATGCCTACGAGGGCGAAATCCACGTACATGATCTCCACGATCGGCCGCAATCCCGCCATGGCCGCGCCGGCGGCCAATCCGATGAAGGCGGATTCGGAAATCGGTGTACCCCGCACGCGCCTGTTGCCGAACTTCTCCACCAGGCCTTTGGTGATCTTGAACACGCCGCCGAAGATATCCACGTCCTCGCCGATGACGAACACCCGCTCATCCCGCTCCATCTCCTCGCGCATCGCTTCGTTGATCGCCGTCTTGTACCAGATCGTGCGCTTGTCTTCCATATCCGTCACCCTCATACCACCCAGCTGCGGTTGTGCGCCGCAGCCGGATCGGGCCAGGGGCTGCTTTCGCCGAAGGCCACGGCTTCTTCCAGATCCGCCGCTACCTGCGCCTCGATCGCCTTCAACTCCCTGGCGTCTAGGGATCGCTCAGCCTCGAGTGTCCCGCGCAGCACCAGGATCGGATCCCGTTCGTGCCAGCTCTCCCGCTCTCCCGGCTCCCGCTCATCCGGGATGATGCCGCAGTGCGGCTCGATCCGGTAGGTCCGGCACTCCAGGAATGCCGGACCGCCGCCGCCCCGAATCCGGCCCACTGCCCGGGAGGCCGCTTCGTATACGGCCAGCACGTTATTTCCGTCGACGCGCTCGGCGGGCAGCCCGTAGCTCTCCGCCCGCCCGGCCACGTTCAGCTCGGCGGTGCTGCGCGCCACCGGGGTGGTGGCCGCGTACTGGTTGTTCTCGCAGACGAACAGCACGGGGAGCTTGAAAAGGGCTGCCAGATTCAGGGATTCGCCGAACGTGCCCTGGTTGGCCGCCCCGTCGGAGAAGAAGGTCACCGAAACCTGATCGGTCCCCCGATACTGGGCGGCAAAAGCCCCGCCAAGGGACAGAGGCACTCCGCCGCCTACTATGCCGTTGCCCCCCATCAATCCCTTTCCCGGTTCGTACAGGTGCATCGATCCGCCGTGGCCGCGGGACATGCCTCCGTCCCTGCCCATCAGCTCGGCCATGATGGTTTTTACATCCAGGGTCTTGGCGATCGCGTGTCCATGACCCCGGTGGGTGCTGAACACGTAGTCGTCGGCCCGCAGCGCCTGGCAGACCCCGGTCGCCACCGCTTCCTGCCCGATGTACAGGTGGATGGCGCCCACGATCGAGCCCTGATTGTACAGCTCCTTGACCTTTTCTTCGAATCTGCGGATCAGTATGAGCTTGCGCAGCATCTCGAGTTTGATTTCTCTGTTCATGTCCATCGTCGCCAACGTTTCAGTATCCTCCGTATTTTTTTACCGCCCGCATCATGGCCCTGACGTTTTCCACCGGAGTGCTGTCCAGAACGCCTTCGCCCGTGCAGAAGATGTAGCCCCCGCCCGGTTTGGCGGTCTCCACGATCCGCCTCACTACCCGCTGCACCTCCTCGGGACGCCCGGGCTGCAGATCGTTGATCGTGTCCAGGTTGCCCATGATGCACACCCGCTCCCCGATCGCCCGCTTCACCGCCCCGATGTCCACACCTTCGCCGATGTTGATCGCATCGAACGACAACCCTGCCATGATCTGCAGGTGAGGGATCGACTTTTCGTTGCCGTGGTAGAAAACGATCCCTCCGTGCTCGCGGATGCGCCGGCTGCTGGCATCTGCGAACTCGGCTGCATGATCCTGGTACTGCTGCGGGGAGATGAAATGGGAAGTGGCCACGCAGTCGCCCAGCCACAGGGCATCGGCCCCCGCTGCCAGCTGGGCGGCGGCCACCTCGTCATTGTACTCGAGGAAAAACTCCATGTAGCGCTTCAACAGGCTCGGGTTTTCCAGCATCAGCATAAGCGTGGCCTCGATGCCGAGGATCAGGGTGAGCGTGGAAAAGGGAGCCGCGATGCGCCCAACCAGGCAGATCGAATCGCCGAAACTCTCCTTGATGGCCGCCAGCCCCTCCAGGTGCGCCGCCAGCCGCCCCGTGGCGAGCAGGTCGGCGGGGATGCGCAGCGAAGCCAGCGTCGCCTCACTGGCCGGCAGGTAGGTTTTCACAGCCGGCGGCAGATGTTCCTCGAACTGGATGGCAATGCCGGTCCGCTCGTATTCGATCAGGTCATCCGGATGAAGCATGTACACGTCGTAGTCGAACTCTGTGACGGCTTTGCGGGCCAGCTCCAGCATGACAGTCGGATCGCTGCGCCAGCGGGCGTGGGTGTATCCGAAATGATCGTAATCGTAGCTGATGCACAGGGGGAAAGCCGGTACCCGGCTGGGTACGCCCAGCTCGAGACAGGTGCGGATATCCTCCATCGCCTCGGCGTACGCCATGCCTACTCCTCCTCCAGCCTGGACAGGTCGCCGTTGATGGTGATGCCCCCGTCGGCCACGATCACCGCCCCGTTGATGTACGATGCCTCCTCGGAAGCGAGAAACAGGGCCAGCCGAGCAATCTCCTCGGGCCGTCCGTAGCGGCGGGAGGGGGTGCGCAGGGCCAGGAAGCGTTTCTCGTCGAAGGTGGAATCCTCGAGATTGCTGTAGCCCAGCATCGGCGTCTGGATGCCCGCCGGAGCGATGCAGTTGACCCGGATGTTTTTCGGCCTGTACTCCACTGCCAGGGAACGGCTCAGGGACACCGTCGCTCCCTTGGTGGCGGTGTAGGCGTCGCAGCCGGGGATACCGATCACCGCGGCGCTGGAGGCGGTGTTGATGATCGAGCCGCCCCCGCCTCGAAGCATGAGGGGAATGCCGTACCTGCAGCACAGGTAGATGCTCTTGAGGTTGACGGCCAGCACCCGATCCCAGCTCTCCTCCGAGATCTCGGTGATGGGACCGTCCCGGCCGGGGAGGAACACGGAGGCGTTGTTGTACAGGACGTCGAGACGGCCTTGCTCCCTGTCCACCCACTCCATCAGAGCCTGCACCTCGTCGCTTCGGGAGACGTCGGTGCGGCGGAAGCCCCCCTTTCCGCCGAGCCCGAGGATCTCCTCCGCGGTGGCTTGGCCGCTTTCCCGATTTATGTCCGCCACCACCACGGCGGCTCCCTCTTCGGCGAACAGCAGCGCCGCGGCCCGGCCGATGCCCTGACCGCCTCCGGTGATCAAGGCGACCTTATCCCGTAGTCTTCCGGTTTCGTTCGTCATCCTCGTTCCGCTCCTCCCAACCCGAGCAGCCTGCGGCTGTTTTCACCCAAGATCATCCTTTTCTCCCTCTCCCCCAGCCTGGAGAACAGGACAATGGCCAGGGCGTAGCGAAGATCGATCCAGGAATAGTCGGAGCCGAAGAGGATCCGCCGCACGTCGACCCGCTTCGCCAGATACTCCAGGAATCCCCACTTCATGAACAGCCAGCCGCTGATCTCGAGATAGATGTTGCCGTACCGGTTCGCCAGCGCGATCGCCTGCAGCATTCCGGCGAAGGTCTCTCCCGTGTGGCCGACGATGAAGATCCCCTTCGGGTAGCGGGGCGCCACCTCGTGGAACTGCTCCGGTTCGCTGAAGGCCTGACCCTCCCCGGTGTGGCAGAGGACCGGCACACGGTGTTTCTCCGACGCCTCCCAAACCGGCCGGTACTTCGGATCAGTGATGGCGCAGCGGTGGGTGCGGGGGTGGATCTTGATCCCCCGGAATCCCAGCTCGCCTATGCAGCTGTCGATGTAGGCCGCGCAATCGCTGAAATGAGGATTCACCACGGCGAAGGGGATGAACCGGTCGCCAAGCCCCTCCAGCTCTGCAGCCAGATCCGCGTTGGCACGTATGTGGTCGCCCCCCAGCACGGCTTCAGTTGCATTGACGCACATCGTTTCGACCCCGGTCCGGTTCATGACCCGCAGAACCGCTGCAGGATCCGCTCCCGGCTTGTATTCCCAGCTCCAGCAGCCCGCATGTGCATGGATGTCCACGGCGGCATACCCGGCGGGCGCGCCGGAGAGAAGGGAAGCGAATTGCCTGCGGCCGGGCAGCTCCGGGACCGGGGTGAGCTGCGCTGCCGGCATTCCGAGCAGGGCAGCCAGGTTCGCTCCGGCGATCCTTCTCATGTCCGCCTCCGGAACGTCTGCGTGCGTGATCATCAGCATGGGCATGCCCGAGTTCTCCCGGGCGTTTTCGCTGTACGGCGTTGCGAACAGCAGCCTGCCCGCGGAGAACCTCCGGCAGATCTCCTCCACGAAATCGGGATGGGAGTCCCACTCCATGGAGAGGTAGAGGTTCCCGTAGCGCTCCATCAGCGGGAAGATACTGCGCAGCCGCCCCCCCGTGACGACATTGAGGCCCCGATGGCCGTCCAACACCCGGTCGAGCATCTGGAGAAAAGGTTCCTCCCGCTCCGGTACCGGAACACCAAGGCTGGGGGAAGCGAGTATGGCCAGCACCGCGCAGTCTTCCAGGACAGTGAACAGGTCCTCCATGACGCGATCCACTGCAGGCAGATTGAAAGCGCCGAAATCGATCCGCACCGCCCGGACGCCGGCCTTCCGCAGATCCTCCGCCAGTTCCTTCCCCGAGGGTACCTCCCCCGTGCTTCCGGGCAGCAGGACCCAGCAGGGGAACAGCCGGGACCGCGAGGCGGTATCTTCAGCACCAGACGCCCCTCTCTGTGCCAGCTCCCGGAGCAGAAGCTCATTGCCCGATCGGGGGCTGCCGTGCAGGCAGCGGTAGTGGGACACCAGGGCGTAGTCCACCCCGAAGTAGTCCATGTCGTTCAGCAGATCCCGCACGTCCCGGTAGCCGGAATACGATCCCGAGTCTGGATCGAACACCGGCGTGCCCAGTACGCCGTTCAGGTCGAAGAAAACCAGATCGTCCATGTGCGTCGCGGTCCGCAGGGTTGCCTCCACTACATCAGGGTATAGCCGCCGTCGATCACCAGGTCGGCACCGACCATGAAATCCGAGGCCGGAGATGCCAGATAGAGCACCGCTCCCTGCAGGTCCTCAACTCCGGCGATCCGGTCGATCGGCGCGGTTTTCAGGAAAACGGGTATCACCTGTTCGAACAGCTCCGGGGTCCTGGTGACTCCGGGACTGATGCTGTTGACCCGGATGCCGTGCCGGATCCACTCGGCGGCCAGGCAGCGGGTCAGATGCACGATGCCCGCCTTGGACACGCTGTACACAGCCTGGGGCTCGGGCCACACGGCGTAGCCGCAGATCGAGGCGATGTTGATGATCTTCCCGTAGCCGCCCGCCCTCATGGCACGT
Organism: Spirochaetales bacterium; assembly: GCA_016935715.1. Taxonomy (GTDB): domain Bacteria; phylum Spirochaetota; class Spirochaetia; order SZUA-6; family DRHE01; genus JAFGQJ01. The sequence goes on along the minus strand of JAFGQJ010000014.1, from coordinate 19,226 downwards.
CCCTCCGCCTGAGCACAGAAGAAGGTACCCTTGAGGTTCAGATCCACGAGCCAGTCCCACTCCTGCTCGCTGATCTCGAAGGCGGCTTTGATCGGCAGGGAAACGCCGGCGTTATTGACCGCCACGTCCAGGCCCTCCCACTCGGAAACTACAGCGGCAACCATGCGTTCCGCCTCCCGGCTCCTCCTCAGGTCCGCCTCCAGGGCCAGGGCCTTGCGGCCCAGGGCGCGGATCTCCTCCGCGGTCTGCTCCGCCGACTTCCCGTCGAAATCTACGGTAGCCACGTCGGCACCGGCCTCGGCCAGGGCCAGGGCGAACGCCTTACCCAGACCTCTGCCGGCGCCCGTGACCAGGGCCCGCCTACCCTCTACCCGGAAGCGCTCGACCGCCTTCATAGCTTGTAATGCCGGGTTGCGGCGACCAGGGCTTGTTCCAGGATCCCCACGGCCTCGTCGATCTGCTCCTCCGTGATGATCAGAGCCGGTGCCATCACCAGGATATCCCCGTTATTGCGCATGATCATGCCGTTGTCGTAGCAGTAGTCCCGGATGAAATTGCCCACCTTCAGCCCCGGATCCAGCGGAGCGTTCGTCGCATTGTCGCTCACCATGAACAGGGCCTGCAGCAGGCCGATCCCGCTGACTCGGCCGGCGATCTTGTGCCTGCCCAGCTGTTCGAGCTTCCTGCGCAGGTATTCTCCCTGGACACGAGCCTTCTCCACCAGCCCCTGCTCCTCGATCACCTGGATGTTGGCCAGCGTGGCGGCGCATCCCAGAGTATGGCCGCCATAGGTCGAGCCGCTGCGTAGCTCGTGTCCGGCCTTCTGGAACGCCTTGTAGATGTGCGGGGTGGTCACGGTTGCCGCCAGTGGTATGTAGCCGCCGGTGAACCCCTTGCCGATGGCCATGATATCCGGGACCACGTCCCAGTGCTCGCAAGCGAACATCCTGCCGGTCTTCCCGAAGCCGGTCTGGATCTCGTCGAAGATCAGCAGCATCCCGTAGCGGTCGCAGAGTCTGCGCACCTCCTGGAGGTAGCCGTCGGGGGGAACGGGAAAACCGATGTTCGATCCCGGGACCGGATCCATGATCAGGGCGGAAAACTTGTCCGCCCCTTCCCACTGGATCTGCTGCTCCATCATCTTCAGGCAGGCCAGGTCGCAGGAGGACGGCTCCAGCCCGAGCTCGCAGAGCGCGCATCGGGCCGAGTAGCTGGCCACGTATCCCGGAAGCAGTGGCTCGAAGTACTCGCGGAACCAGGGCAGTCCGGTCGCCGAGCTTCCCCCAAGCGTGGTGCCGTGGTAGGAGTGGCGGCGGAACAGCACCTTGTAGCGCTGGTGCTCGCCGTTTTCCAGGTGGTACTGGCGGGCCATCTTCAGAGCCGTCTCGTTGGCCTCCGAGCCGCTGTTCACGAAGAAGCAGACCCCCAGGTCGCCGGGCATGATGGAATCCAGCTTGCGGGCCAGCTCGATCAGGGGCACTGTGAAGGTATCGACGTAGTTGGGAAAGAATTCCAGCTTCTCCAGCTGGTCCCGGATCGCCTGGTCCACCACGGGCTGATGGTGCCCGCAGATGGTGGTCAACAGGGAAGCGAAGGTGTCCAGGTAGCATTTGCCGTCGATGTCATAGAGGTAGCAGCCCTCCCCGCGCACGAAGATCTTCGGCTGTTTGCGCAGCAGCTCCCAGCTGGCGAAATGGGGGATGATGTGATTTACCGCGTCTTCGAGCAGCTGCCGTTTCTCTTTCTCGTCCATTGCTTTACTCCTTGATCGCACCACGCCTGCACCGTTGCTGAAGATCAGGAACAACCCGCCTGTCGCCGGGGCTGTGCTGAAACTGCACCGTGGCGACTCGCAGGATAGCGCTCACCCCTTGACCGCGCCCAGGGTGATGCCGGCCATGACCTTCTCCGACAGGATCACGTACAGCAGCACGGTGGGCAGCATCACGATCACCACGGCGGCGAACAGCCCCACCCAATCTGCCGTGAACAGCATGGCTGATTGGATCGAGTACAGGCCGAGGGAGATGGTACGCCGCTGCTCCTTCATGATGAACACGAGGGCCAGCATGTATTCGTTCCACAGGAAGATGAAGTTGAAGATCGCAGCGGTAACGATCCCCGGCTGGGCCAGGGGGAACATGATGCGCCAGAAGGTCTGAAAATCACTGCACCCGTCCACCAGAGCCGAATCCTCCAGCTCCGAGGGCAGTGAGCGCAGGAACCCGGACAGCAGGTAGGTGGTGAAGGGGATGCTGAGGGCGATGTAGACGACGCCCAGGCCGAACAGGCTGTCATTAAGCCCGAAACCGATGAACATCTTGTAGAGGGGTATCAGCAGCAGCTGGTACGGGACGCCCATGCCGATGATGAACAGGTTGTTGAGAAAGCCGCTGAAGCGGAACTTGAAGCGGCTGAGAACGTAGCTGGCGGGCGTGCAGATGAAGGTCAGGAAGAAGATCGATGCGAAGGTGACCAGGACGCTGTTGAAGAAGTAGCGCTTGAGATTGACCACGTTCCAAGCTTTTTCGTAGTTCTCTATGTGGATCATCTTCGGCAGGGACCAGACCCCGGCGTACAGCTCCTTGTTCGACTTGAAGGAGGTATAGAGGATCCAGATGAAGGAAAAAATCGAAAAAGCGATCCAGAGGGAGAGCAGAAAATAGATCACCCCGTTTCTGAACTTCTGCCTGGCGACCAGTGCCGGATTTGCCATAACCTGCTCCCGTTCCCTAAAATTCGACCTTTTCCCGCCGCATCGCCAGGCGGGCGATACCGGAAAAGACGACGACCAGGATCAGCATGGTGATGGCCACCGTGGTTCCGTAGCCGATCCTATAGATGGCCACGCGACGGCCGAAGGTGAGCATGAACATGTACAGGGCGTTGGTCCACAGCGGACGCGGGGCGGCGATGCCCCCGGAAAAGGCGAAGAGAAACTCGAATAGCTTGATCGACATGATGATCCACAGCACCACGGCGATGATCAGCACGTCCCAGATCAGCGGGATGGTTACCTGCAGGAAGATCTGAACACGGTTGGCCCCGGCGATCCGGGCCACGTCGTAGTAATCGGGAGGAATCTTCTCCGTGCCGGAGAGAAGGATGACCATGTAGAAGCCGACGTAGGTCCAGACCAGCGCCACCAGCACGGCCCAGAAGACCAGGTCCGGGCCGGTCCAGGTTCTAACCCAGGACTCCAGCCCAAGGAGGCGAAGCAGGCCGTTGACAAGTCCGAAACGGGGATTGTAGAGGAAGCTCCAGAATGTGGCCAGCGCGATCGGAGCCACCACGTTCGGATAGAAGATGATGGCCCGATAGATCTTCTTGCCCCTGATTCCCGACGTAAGAAAAAAAGTGAACACGAAGGCCAGCAGAAAGATGGCACCGCCCCCGAGAAAAATGATCTTCATCGTGGTGAACAGACTCATCCAGTAGGTCTCGTCGCGGAGCAGCTCGGCGAAATTGGCCAGCCCCACGAACTCCATGTCCGCGGTGAATCCGGTCCACCTGTGCAGGGACACCCACAGAGCCTGGATTGCTGGAAAAATGAACAGGCCCAGGTAGAGCACCAGGGCCGGTATCAGAAGGATCAGTATCCTCTTGCGTTTCAACATCGGCAGTCCTTCCCTTGTCGCTGAGACATCCCGGGATGCGGCGAAAGCAGAAAAGCGGGGCCCCCGAAGAAGGGGCCCGCTTTCGCTTCAGATACCCGTACTACTTGTTCTTGTAGTACTCGATCTGTTTTGCCTTCACCTGCTTGATGAAGTCCTCCGGAGACAGCTTGCCGTAGATGACCTCCTGGTTGAGCGGGTAGACAACGGTCTGGGCCAGCTCCGGTTCGAACGCTCCGGGTCCGCAGGCCACGCAGAGGAAGGTTCCGGTCTGCTTGGCCATGATCTGCTTCAGATCGGCGAAGATATCCGGCAGATCCGGTCCCACGATCGTCGGTACGTTGAGCGCTTCCTGGGCCATGCGCGTCTGGGTTTCCATGGACACGAGGCGCTTGAGCATGTCGAAGGCAAGATCCGGATCCTTCGTGCTCTTCAGAATCGCCACCCCGCCCACGACCGTAGCCAGATCGTACTGACTGCCCTTGCCGCCGGGTACCGACGGGAAGGGGAAGGAACCGTATTCGAAATCATCCGGCTTGGCGTCAGCCACTTCGATGGGCATGTAGGTGTGGATGAGAATGAAGGCGCCTTTGCGCTGCACCCAGTCGATCTGACCGGCCGGGAACTGATAGCCTTCGAAGCCGTCGATGAAGAAATTCCTGTCCCGCAGCTCCTTGACCTTCTGCTGTGCTTTCAGGTAGCCGGGGTTGTCCCAGGCCTTGCCCGTCTTGTCATTCACCGCATCCAGGAAGGCAGTGGTTCCCAAATGCCGCTCGGTCAGGTGGGAGAAGTAATAGAGGTTGTAGAAATCGATTCCTCCGTCCAGGACGATCGGGGCAACGCCCAGGTTCTTGATCTTCTCGCCGGTCTGGATGAACTCGTCCCAGGTATCGGGAGTCTTGGTGAAACCCCACTTCCTGGCCATGGTTTTGTCGTACCAGAAGCAATTGAGGTACTGCTGGATTGGCAGCGTGTTGATCTCGCCCCTGAAGGTCCAGGGCTCGAAGAAACCCCGTGAGAAAGTGTTGATGACTTTCTTGTTTATGTCGTAGGCGTCTACACTTTCGAGGTAGGGGGTAAGATCCAGGGCCAGACCCGCTTTTCCCAGAGATGCTTCTATCAGTTGGGGATCCTCATCGTAGAAATCCGGAGACTCCCCGCCCTGGATCATAGCCATCAGCTTGGCGTTGACATCCCTGCCGGACCACAGGCGCTCGACCTCGACAGTGGGATTATCCGAGACCCAGCTTTCGATGGCGTCGTTGACGATTTCCTGGGTCACCTCGCCGACGTTCCACTTGGAAAGGTAAACCAGTTTAATTTTGCCTGCCTTCTCCTGCCCGCCGCCGGCGAACACGTTCGCTGCAAGCAGCAGCACGAGCACAGAGAGCAGCCCGATTTTGAGTGCCGTCCTCATGATCAGCCTCCTTAATAAGGTTTTTTATGATGAAGCATATGCCATGCTAACATCCCGCTTGCGAAATTGCCAACGAATTTTTAGCTCGGTGAAATCGGATACCTCCCGAAATCCTGAACTGTTTTGATCATGGCCATGAAGTTCTCCCCGTTTACGAAAGAGGTGATGGAGTTCCCCGATCCCATGAAATGTCCGCCGAGGGGTGAGATGCGCTCGAGCTGTTCCCGGGTCGTGGAAATCACCTCCTCGACCGTGCCCCGGGACAGCAGATCCACATCCACATTGCCGACCACTCCCACCCTCATGTTCGAGCGGCGGCGCACCTCGTCCAGGGCCATGTAGGCCGGTTCCAGTGGACCGAGCATATCCAGCCCGGTTTCGATCAGCATATCCATGACCGGCCAGATATTGCCGTCGGTGTGCTTGATCACATACCCTCCCCGGTTCTTGATCTCCCGCACCACGGTTGACAGGCCGGGGAGGATGAACTGCTGGAAGTGCGCGGGGGACATATAGGGTCCCGTCTTGCCGGCGTAGTCGTCCCCCAGGGCGATGATCTCCACCCCCTCATCGAGGAGCAGCCGGTACAGCTCGACGTGGTAGTCCACACCAATGCGGGCCAGCTCCCCGGCAAGCTCGGGCTGCAGGATGTAGTCCATCATCAGGTTGGCGAGCCCGGCGCGCAGGTACTGGGATGTGGCGAACACCGCCTCCCCCACGGCGCAGATGGCCCGTTTGCCCTTGAAGCGCTTGACGAGCTTCCGAGCCGCTTCCAGGACTTCATTGTCTTTGGGGTCCGGAGGCTCGTAGCCGGACAGATCCTCCAGTTTCTCTATCCTGGGCGGTTCGATGGGAACCGATATCACCTCTCCGGTAAACCCCTGGGTGCAGCCCCACTTGTCCTGCCAGATCCCTTTTTCCCGGTCCAGCCAGTGCATCCGTTCGGGGCTTTCCACCATGGTCAGGCAGGTTGCCACATCCATATCCGCGAAGTCTATGAAATCCTCATACGACAGACCGGGACGGATCGAATCGATCACAACCTGATCGATGAAAAGCTCGAACAGAGGTACCCGATCGGGCAGCTCTCCCTGCAGGACATGCAGCACCCGCTCCAGGGAAGTCATTTTCTGGCGATCACCTCCTGTGTCGAGTCGGCGATCGCCTGGGGGGAGAATCCGTAGTGATCCAGCAGCCACTCGTGTGACCCGACGATGTGCACGTACGTATCCGGCAGGCCTATGCGCCTGAAAGGCACCCCCATGCCGGAGTCGGCCAGCACTTCGGCGACGGCTCCGCCGAGCCCGCCCAGGATGTTGTGCTCCTCCACGGTGAGAATGGCGCCGGTTTCGCGGGCCGCCGCTACCACCGCCTCGGCGTCGATCGGCTTCACTGTGTGCATGCTCAGCACCCGGGTGCGGATGCCGCGCTGCTCGAGAAGTTGAGCCGCCTGCCAGGCCCTGTACGTTACCGTGCCGGTTCCGATCAGCGTCGCATCCGCGCCGTCGCAGACCTGGATGGCCCGGCCGAAGCGGAAATCGATCGGACCCGGGTGAAGAGGCGGCTCCTTTTTGTAGCCGCAGCGATAGTATACTGGGCCGTCGTGCTCGATCATGGCGTAGGTGGCCGCCTCCGCTTCAACAAAGTCCGAGGGCGCCACCACCACCATGTCCGGAAGGGCCCGCATGATCGCCAGATCTTCGGTGGACTGATGGGAAACGCCCAGGGCGCCGTAAGCCAGACCGCCGCCGATGATGACGATCTTCACGTTGACGTTGTGGTAGCAGACGTCGTTGCGGATCTGCTCCAGGCAGCGCAGGGTCGGGAAATTGGCGATCGAATAGGTAATGGCGATGTTGCCCTCCATGGCAACGCCGCAGGCCACCCCGGTCATGTTCTGCTCGGCCACGCCGACGTTGAAGAAACGGTCGGGAAAACGCTCGGCGAACTCCTCGATCTCCCCGTAGCCGATGTCGGCCAGGATCATGTAGATCCTGTCGTTGTTCTCGGCGATCTTGAGCAGGGTCTGGTTAAACAGGGAACGCATCGCTCACTCCCAACTCTTCATAGACCTCAGCCAGCCTGTCGTCGGGCACGCAGCGGTAGTGGGAAGCCACGGTGTTTTCCAGAAACTCCACCCCCCGCCCCTTCACCGTGCGGGCGATCACGAAAGAGGGTTTTCCCTTCTCGAAGGGCACCGAGCGCAGAGTCTTCTCTATCTGCTCCACGTCGTGTCCGTCGATTTCCCGCACGGCCCAGCCGAACGCCTCGACTTTTTTTGCGAAAGGCTCCATGTCGATGACGTCCCTGACCTTGCCCAGGGCCTGAATCTTGTTGGCGTCCACGATGGCCGTGAGGTTGTCGAACCGGTGCTGGGCGGCGAACATGATCGCCTCCCAGGTCGAGCCTTCGTTGCAGTCGCCGTCGCTCATGAGCACGAAAATCCTGTGCTTCCGCCCCAGCCGTTTGGCCACCAGGGCCATTCCCGCCGCCACGGGCAACCCGTGGCCGAGAGAACCGGTGGAGAACTCCACCCCCGGGACGTGATGGCTGATGTGACCGCAGAGCTTGCCCCGGTCCCGGTAGTAGGTGTCTGTCCACTCCTTCGGAAAGAAGCCCTTCTCCGCCAGGGCGGCATACACGCCCGCGGCAGCGTGACCCTTGCTGAGGATAAATCGATCGCGCTCCGGCCAATCGGGCTTTTGTGGATCAACACGCAGGATTCCCTCGTAGAGAACAGCCACCAGCTCGGCCATGGACAGGGAACTGCCCACGTGACCGCTGTGCTCCAGGTTCGTCATCTTCACCGCGTATCCGCGGATCAGTCGGGCAAGGAGTTTGTACCGGTCGATCCTGTTCATCGCTTCATTCCCCTGGTCATCCCTTCATGCAGCTGAGAAACCTGATTCTAACACATCGAGAGACGGTGTCAAGAAAAAGCGGTGACGCAGCGGTGCGTGGTAACATTCGGTTATTTAACACGCGTAAATAGATCGACGGCCGGCAAGTTGTTAACATTTCAGAATAAATGGCGCCGGGGCTCGGTACGTGGCTGGGCGTCTCAAATCCTCAGCGCCTCCTGCCTGAAGTAGGCGTGCATCACCGCAAAGGCTGCCCCCATGGCGCTGCCGAACTCGTCCAGGGAGCTGAGACACACTTTGGTATCCTGGTTCAGTGGGTAGATACAGTGCTGCTGGATGCTGTTGGTCACCTGGCGTTCCAGGATCTTCCCGGCCTTCACCAGGCGGCCGTAGAGAACAACCCGACTGATCCCGAGCACGTTCACCACGACGGCCAGCGTGTTGCCCAGGGCCTTGGCCGCCTCGTTGATGCTCAGCAGCGCCAGCTTGTTGCCCTCCCGAGCGTTGGTGATCACGTCCTCCAGGGTGATGTCGCCGAGCGCGCCCTCGGTTCGGAAGTAGGCGCCTTTCTCCGCATTCTCCTTGACCTTCTTGATGATCGCCTCGATTCCGGCGATGGTTTCCAGGCAGCCCCGGTTCCCGCACTTGCAGATGTCCCCGTCCTCTTTGTACACGACGTGGCCCAGCTCCCCGAAGATGTCGGTGGAGCCCTTCAGATACTTGTTGTCTTTGTACACCGAGATGCCGATCCCCTCGTCCAGCTGGACCGTGATGAATGCATCGGCGTCCCGGCAGTCCCCGAATACGTGCTCGGCGAAGCTGAACGCATCGGTGCAGCGCATGACCTCCGTGCTCAGGTTCAGGGACTGCTCTATTATCGCCTTGATGTTGATATCGCCCCATCCCGGAATCCAGATCGACTTGGTTTTCATCCCCGTCCCGATATCGTGGGGGATGAAGTCGCTGAATCCCAGACCGATCACCCGTCCCTCCGCCGGCCCGCGGACCTCGAGCAGGCCGTTGAGCCCCTGCAGGATCCTCTCCACCCGGGCCTCGTCCGTCACCGAGTCAAGCGGATACGACTCCCTGGCCCGGACGTTGAGTCCGGCGTCGAGCAGCACCATCTTCAGCTCATCGACCTTGTGCTGCACCCCGATCGCCATGTAGGCCCGGGGATTGATCCAAAGCTTGTTGTTACGCCTGGCCTGCTCTTCGGTCTGCAGGAAACCCTGTTCCAGGAGTCGGGCACAGACCACCCCGACCGTGCTCTTTCGAATCTGCAGCGCCTCCGCGATCTCTGTGCGCGTGCGGCGGCGGCCCGGAAACAGGTAGCCGAGGATGTCGCGGGCAGGATCGGGCTTACGCATCGCGGAGCTCTTCCCCCGCCCGCTTCAGCAGCTCGTCCAGAGCACGGGTGGTCTCAGCAGGCCATTGCGGCGGCTCCCAGCGGCTCAGGTTCTCGAGCCACATCTGTTCGCAGGTGTCCAGGATGGCCGCTTCGCTGCCGTCCCAGGGACCGCTCGACGGATCGTCGGATCGGAAGAGCTCCGGAATATACAGCTCGCGGAAGTGGCGGAAGGTATGGTCGGAGTCGAGAAAGCCGCCGCCCTCCTCCACGGCCGACACGATCTGTTCCCAGGCGATCGTCTCTTCATTGACCGGGATCTCGGAGTTGTACATCCATTGGGCCTTGCGGATCTGCATGTCCAGCATGAACTGGGTAGGCGAGCCGAGGCCTCCCTCGTGCAGCGCGCCCATGCCCGCGTAGGGGATGTCCGGATCGTTCTCCCACCGCTGCAGGCAGCTGGTCGCGTAGAAGTTCTCCGCCACCGCCTGCAGGCCCGGCCGGCGGGCGGTGGGGCTGAAGAACACCTCCACCATGCAGTGCCCGCCCCACCGCTCGACGAACAGCTGCCGGACCGCGTTGTTGTACTGGATATAGGCCGGGCCGAAGGTGGTGGAGTTGCCGTTTCTCATATCCGCCACCAATGTGATCATTCGTGCGCTGAGGTCGGACTGCGGGTCGGCGCACCAGCACACGACCATCCCCCCGATCAACTCCGCCGCCGCCAGCACGATCGCTCCGGCGAGAGTGACCGGAGTGCTGATCCCCAGGGTGGGCATGCTCGCTATGTGGTAGCGGTGGATGCCGCAGCGCTTTCGCTCCAGGATATCCTGGGCGGAGCGTGCCTCCAGGATCGCGGGCATGGTCATGCACTCCGAGCCGGCCAGGAACGCCGAGCTGCCGGCATCACCATACACGATGACGCTGGCCTCCTTGAGATACTTGATCATCTCGGGCTGGATCGCCTCGATCCCGTCCAGCTTCTTCGTGATTTTGAGCCCTTCCACGAGGGACTGCAGCCGCTCGATGCGGGGAGGCAGATCCTGCCGATACCAGCAGCTCGTGTAGCCGATCTCAGGCGTGGCTTCGGCGAACCTGAGCATGCTCTGGAAGATCTGCCCGTCCACGGGCATCACCGCGCTCTGCTGGTAATCGTAGTAGGTGGTGGGGCCGCAGTCGAAGGCCTGCATCAGAAACTCGTTCCGGCAGCGCGTGCGGAACTCTTCCGTCTGTCCGGTCCACAGCAGGTGGTGAGCCCAATCAGGCCCACAGGTGTACACCAGCCGGTGGAAATCCTCATAAGCCTCCTGGCTCTGCTTCTGGAACCCGACCATCTCCTGGATTAGCTCCCTGGGCACCCGGATGCGGTGGTCTCTTCCCCGCCTGCAGCCCCTGGCCAGGCAGAGCTCGGTGAGCTCGTCGTTCGGTACACCGATCCCGTAGTCCCACAGAAATTTGTACGTTTTCTCCTCCAGAACAGCAACATCCGCCGGATCGATCATGCGCGCGCTCCTCCTTGTCCTTCAACTCTAAGGAATCGACACTACCGCTGTCAAGAAAAGAAAATAACGCTTTCTAACATATTCCTGCGCTACGGGCCGCAATATCGGCAAAATCATGAAGATTGGTTATCTAATGTTATTAACAACACCTTGTCTTCATCGAGAAACAGCCATTAAGTTTCGTTATGTTAGCACTAGCCGTCAGTCGAGGGATTCTGTTTTACAACGGCCGGGAAATGGTCTACACTCCGTCTATGATCTGCCTGACCGGGGATATCCACCACAGCTCCCTGAAGATCAATGAGCAGAGCTTCATTCCCGATCCGGAAGACACCGAGATCAAGATAGCAGCCCGCTACCTGCGGATAGTGGAGCAATTCGGCCTGAAGGTGACCTTCTACGTAACTGGCAAGACCCTGGAGGAGGAGTGGCGGGACCTGGAGCCCGTCGTCCGCTCCCCCCTGGTGGAGATCGGGGGACACACGTACGGCGGCCTGCCCCGGAGCTTCCTCTCCCGGATGAGAAGCCGTATCAGCGGCACCCCGACCGTGTCCCACGCGGCCAACCACGGCAGCTGCCGCAGGCAGATGCGGGACACCCGGCGGATGGTGGACATCGTCGCCGCCCGGACCGGGTCGAAGATCGTGTCCTGGCGCAGCCACGGTCTGGTGGTTGATCGCCACACCTACCCCATCCTGCTTCGCTCGGGGATCCGCTTCATCTCCGATGAACTGAGCTGGGACAAACTCCGGCCTGAGGTGACCCCGGAGGGGCTGATCTCTCATCCGATCAATGTCATCATGGACCACGACCACATCTACCATGCCCACCGCACCAGGGCCTACGTGCAGCGGCAGAAGAAGAATTGGGGGTTCCCGGCGGATCCGACCCGGGAGTCCTATCCCATCGAGCGCTGGGCCGACATCGTGGAAGATCAGGTCCGGAAAATCGAGCGGGCCGGGGGAGTCGCCACCATTCTCATGCATCCCCTCTGCATGTACACAGCCGACCGGTTCGCGACGGCCCGCCGCCTGTTCGAGGTGTTCTCCAGATACCACAGCATCTGGGCCCGGGAGACGGAGCTGTACCTGGAGGATTGAAGCCGGAAAGGAGCACTTCCCGGCTGAATGAGCTTAAGAGGAGGTAAGAAATTGGAACGGTCCGTGTATCTGAACGGAAAGATGATAGGCGAATCCGAGGCCAGGATCTCGATCTTCGATGTGGGTCGGCTGTACGGCGCGACCTTCTACGAATCCATCCGCACCTTCGGGCACAAACTCTTTCATGTCGAACAGCACCTGGAGCGTCTGCGCCGCTCCCTGAGTTATGCCGGGATCCTCGAACAGCTCGAGTGGAGCCGGGTCGAGGAAGCGGTGGCCCAAACCCTGGCGGCCAATGAGAAGCTGATCGATGCGGAGGACGACATGTGGCTGTGCGTCGAGGTAACCCCGGGAACAACGTTTCCCATGCCGCTGCAGAAGCAGGTGGACACCACTCCCACCGTGTTCGCCTACTCGGCCGCCCTGCCTCACGGCGAATACGCCCGCTGCTACACCGAGGGCAAAGCGGTAGTCACCTCACTGTACCGCCACATTCCGCCCCAGTGTTTCGAGCAGCGCTGCAAGCACCGCTCCCGACTTCCCCACTTCCTCTCCAAGCTCGATGCCAAGAGGGTCGACCCGGATGCCTTCGCCGTGATGCTCGACATCGACGGCTTCATCACCGAAGGAACCGGCGCGAACATCTTCTTCGTTGTCGACGGGATGCTGATGACCCCGAAGACGCGCAACATCCTGGTTGGGATCTCCCGGCAATATGCGATCGAACTGGCCGCCGGACTGGGCATCCCGGTCCAGGAACGGGACATCACCCTGTACGATGCCTACAACGCGGAGGAGGCTTTCTGGACTACCAGCTCCTACTGCATCCTTCCGATCTGCCGGATGGACGGGCGGAAGGTCGGGCAGCAATATCCCGGAAAGGTGGCCGGAGCCCTGCTGCGTGAATGGAGCCGCAAGGTGGGGGTGGACATCGTGGCCCAGGCCCAGCGCTTCGCCGCCGAGAGCAGCCGTGATTGAGGACCATGGCGTACCTCCCGCCGGTCTCCTGTTTTCTCACGGAACATTGAGATCATGAATGTTTTCATGATCCTGGAGGATGCCCTTCGTCCCGATCACCTGGGCTGCTACGGATATGAAAAAAACACCTCCCCGAACATCGACAGGATCGCCCGGGAGGGGGTGATGTTCCGCAACTGCATCGCCGTGGCCTCCCACACCCTGCCGCCGATCGTGTCCATCCTCACGGGCCTGAGCACCGCCAGCCACCGCCTGGTCGACGCCCGCGCCTATGCCGGCTGGGCGCAAAGCCCGCAGTGGCGCGACCGGCGGACGCCGCTCAAGGTTCTGGCGCAGAAGGGTTACCGGATAGACGGGGAGCTGGTGATGCGCTGGGCGCCTCTGGGCTTCACCTGCGACACGCCGGCTGACCGGATCCAGTCGTACCTCGAAGAGCGGCGCGGGGATCGCTGGTTTTTCCTTGCCCAGCCCTATCCCACGCATCTGCCCTACAATCCCCCGGATGAGTACTTCGAAGCCTTTCTGGATCCGGGCTACCGCATGGATGAGGACACCAGGGAGAGAATCGAGGTGGTGCGGCGTCACCTGATCGTGCACCCGACCGGAGTGACCAGCAAGCTGGAGGCCGGGGAAGCTGAGGCCCTGCCGGATGATGCCAGCGACAGCGCCCACAAACGAACCGTGGGCGTTGCGGACTTCGACGCGGACCGGGACAGGCCCGCGGTTGACGCCCTGTATGACGGCGAGGTGCGGGTGTTCGACGATCTGGTGGGGGGCTGGATCGCCAGGCTCGAGGAGCTGAAGCTGCTGGATGACACCCTGGTGATCATCGTGGCGGATCACGGGGAGGAACTGCTGGAGCGCGGCCACGTCGGGCACTGCTCCTGCAACCTGATGGGAACCCTCTACGACGAGTCCATCCGCGTGCCCCTGATCCTGCGCTGTCCCCGCATCCTTCCCAAGGGCAAGGTGGTGGAAAACCAGGTGTCCCAGATCGACATCATGCCCACGATCTTCGATCTGCTGGGCATCGAGCAGCCCGGTCTCATGGAGGGCGCATCGGTCCGACCGCTGATCGAAGGGCAGAGTGACTGCTTTCGCGAGGAAGCGTTCTCCGAAACTCCTCCCGCCGGATGGCAGGCACTGCGGAGTGACGACCGGGAGATCTGGTCGGTCCGCACCTCCTCGTGGAAATTGATCCTGAACACGAGGCGCTCCGGCGGGGCACATCGATACGAGCTCTACGATCTTGTCAGTGATCCTGGGGAGCTTGACAACCTCTACCGGGAGAACCACCCGGCGGCGGTCAGATTGGAGCCCCTGCTGGAGGCGTTCATCCGCAGGGCCAGACGCAGCACGGTCTAGCGCTCGGCAGGCTGGAACAACTGAGAATCTGCGCGCATCGAGGCAATCCGTACCTGCCGGTCCGCCTCTGGCCTTCGTCCGGTCGAGGAGCCCGCACGCGGGCCCGACGAGCTTTCAGCGCCATCTCACCTTTTGCGAATCATATTTGACAGCTTTATTAATGCACTTAATAAAGCGCCTTGACAAATGCATGGCCCTTTGATATGATCAACTTGAAAAAGTGAGTTTCCGCAATCAGCGTTATTGTCACACACCGTAAGATCGGGCAGGAAAAGGGGGTGGTGCGCCATGAGCTGAGTTGTTCTGCTATCTAACGAAATTATAGGAGAGGAGAGGACGAATGAAAAAATTACTTGTTCTAATAATGCTCTTGGCGGTTCTGACTTATTCCTGGGGGGGAGCCAAGAAGGAAGAAGGGGGAACCGTGTATCTGAGGATGTACTACCCGGTCGGCGTTGCCGGCTCCTTGGCGCAGCTGATGGACGGCCTCGTGGAAGAGTTCAACGATTCCCAGAATGAGGTATACGTCGAATCGATCTTCGCCGGAGGATACATGGAGGCCATGGACAAGGCTCAGACCGCATTCCTGGCCGGAAACCCTCCAGAGTTGGCAGTTTTAGACGCACCAAACCTGCTCACACTGATGGACATCGATGCGATTATTCCTCTGGATGATTATATTGCTGAAGAAGGGGGAGAGGCATTCATCAACAATTTCTTGGAAGGATTCATGAAGATCGCCCGCTTTGACGGCAAGATCTGGTCGATCCCCTGGCAGAGAAGCACACCTATCATGTACTATAACAAGGATTTTTACCGTGAAGTGGGCCTCGATCCGGAGAAACCTGCCTCGACCTGGGACGAATTAGCCGAATATGCAAAAAAACTCACAAAAACCGACGCCAGCGGCAATGTCGAACGTTGGGGAGTTCTCATTCCCAATGACTACTGGCTCACAATGCCCCTGCTGCTCCAGGCCGGCGGAGTGGCGGACAACGAGCCCGGGACCTATATAGCAATCGACACCGAAGAGATGAGAGAGGTATACCGTTTTCTCCACAAGTTAGCCTACCAGATGAAGGTGACCACCGGGGTCACACCCTGGTCTCAGTCCGTTTCAGACTTCGCTACCGGGAAAACGGCCATGCTCTATCACTCAACGGGCGCCCTTACCTACATCCGAAACTCAACTGAGTATGATTTTGGAACCGCATTCCTGCCAAGTTATAAGCGGCAGGTCGTTATCGAAGGCGGCGGCAATTTCTTCATCTTCAAGACCGACGAGCGCCGCCAGACTGCTGCCTGGAAGATGATCAAGTGGATGACCAAGCCGGAAAACACTGCCAAGTGGAGCGCAGGATCAGGGTATATACCGGTGCGAAAAGAAGCCTTCGACCTACCGGAGTATAAAGCATATACGGACAAGTGGCCGCAAGCCCTGGTCGCCTATCATCAGTTGATGGAGTCCGATGTGGAACGCAACATGATGACCCACAGAATGCAGGAAGTTTACGATATGCTGAATGTGCTGGATGAGAAGATACGCGGTTCGGCAGACCTGTCCATTATGGACCAGGCTTTAAAAGACGCCCAAGCCGAAGCGGATAAAATTCTGGCTAAATGGCAGTAAATCTCCAAAACACGACTATATTGGAGCCCCCATTCCACGAATACTCGAATGGGGGCTTTTAGGAGGATCACAGCATTCGGCTGGAACAATGGGATACAGGCGCTACGAAAAGGTTAAACCCTATCTCTACATTCTGCCGGCATTCTTTTTCCTCCTGCTATTTACCTATTTTCCGATTATCCGCGCCGTCTATGTCAGCTTCTTCAACTGGAGCACCGATTATCCGGTCAAAATGTTCAACGGTATCAAGAATTATATCGATGTTCTGCACAATGCTGTGTTCTGGCAAGTCATACGGAATACCATCCTATACTCCTTCAGCACCATTCTGATAAGCATGTCTTTCGGCCTCTTTCTCGCACTCCAGGTGAACAAGAATGTCAGGGCCGGAGGTTTTTTCAAAGTGGCACTGTTCTATCCGATGATGATCCCCGGAGCGGCCGCGGCTTTGATCTGGTTGTGGATGTATGTACCGACGTACGGTGTACTGGATCACCTTCTGTCGAGCATAGGCCTACGCGGTTTGCCCTGGCTGAACAGCACGAAAACCGCGCTGTGGTGCATTGTCGCTGTCGGAATTTGGAAACACATGGGCTACTACATGATTCTCTTCCTGGCCGGCCTTACCAACATTCCCGGCGAACTGGATGACGCAGCCCGGGTGGAAGGAGCGGGCAGCTGGACGAGGTTCTGGCGGGTCACCTTCCCGCTTCTGTCCTCCTATACATTCTTTATTTTCATCATCAATATCGTAGACTCTTTGCAATCCATCGATCTGGTCTACATCATGACCCAAGGACGGCCTGCGGATTCTACCAATCTGATTGTGTACTATATCTACCAGCAGGCTTTCCGTTATTGGAACATGGGTGTCGGTTCCACCTTGACGAGCATGCTGACCCTGTTCCTTCTGATTTGTGTTGTCGTTATCTTCTCCACCATAGGTCGGAGAGTCTACTACGAGGCATAGCGATGGGCTCACGAAGCAAATACAACCAGGAAGTCCGTAAACGCAATACAATTGCCTATGTTGTATTAGTGCCTGTCTCGATCCTTATGATCATCCCATTGCTGCTTCTGCTCAGCACGGCCTTTAAAACCCTGCCCGAGGTGATGAGCATAAAGTTCCACTGGATCCCGGAAACGTTCCGCCTGGATAACTTCAAAAAAGCCATGTCCGTCGCTCCTTTCGGACAGTACTACATCAACACGATCATCGTCGTTGTTATGATTCTGTCTGTCCAGATAGTCACGATCTCGTTGGCCGCCTATGCTTTCGCCCGACTCAAGTTTCGGGGAAGGGATGTCATCTTCATCTTCTTCCTGGTTCAAATGCTCATCCCACCGCAGAGCATCGTCGTACCCAACTACCATACAATTTCGTCATTGAAACTGTTGGATACCAAGCTGGCCATCGGATTAGTCTATTTCGCTTCGGCCTATGGAATTTTTCTGATGCGCCAAGCCTTTAAAGCGATCCCGAAAGAATTGGAAGACTCGGTAAGGATAGACGGCGGAGGCGGATTTACTACGATCATTCACGTGTTACTGCCCCTGGCAAAGCCTTCGCTGGTCGCTTTCGCAATGGTGAGCATAAGCTATCACTGGAACGAGTTTTTCTGGCCTTTGATCGTCACGGACACGAAGCGAGCCCGGCTTCTTACCGTGGGGCTGGCACTGCTGACCCAGGCCACCGAGAGCAGTCCAGAGTGGTCCCTCACGATGGCGGCCACCATTATCGTGATCGCCCCGCTCCTGCTATCCTTCATAATATTTCAAAAGAAGTTTATACAGAGTTTCATGCATTCGGGGCTCAAAGGCTGAGGCAGAGCATCGTACTCTATATAAAAATCAAAAGATCGTCTTGCGCCAGAATGATTGCTCCTTTAAAATACTGGCTTGCTTCCATAGCAGGTTCGAACTGCCAAGCCTCCGGATAAAGATGTGTCAGCATGAGTCGTTTCACCCCTGCAAGATCCGCGATCTTCGCTGCCAGGACCGGAGTCAAATGATCTTCTTTCGGGTCTTGTACCGAACTGGCGCAATCGATGATGGCAAGATCACTGGAATCTGCGAGTTGTATTAGGTTCTCGTGCCAGCCGCTGTCACCGGAGTAGAACGCGGATTTGCCGTCGGTGTCACCTATTCTGAAGCAGATACTGTTGTCCGTGTGTCCTGTTGGGCGAGCCGCGACCGAATAAGAACCGACTTCTATTTCTGCTTCATCCATCTCTATGAGCGAGATGGACAAATCCTTTACCCAATCGTGGTGAACGGCTGTCAACTTATCAAACCAATCCGGCAATCCTCTGGGACCATATAAATTTATAGGGTTCTGTCGTTCTTTTTCCAGAACCCATTGTCTCCAAAGAAGCGGAACAAGATCTGCAATATGGTCAACATGGAAATGAGAGATCAGAATGTGATCGATCGGTCGCATCCTTTGGTCCCGGCGGTATAGAGCAGACCATATCCCGGGTCCACAGTCCATCAGGATCTGCTCGTCGAGAAGATATCCGGAACACTTTCTATTCGTGCGGCCTGATATCGTGCCGGACCCCAAAACTCTCAGTTGCATGTAGTCGCCTCCTCTGACCTGACTTGTTTCCTTAGACCGGGGTGCATCGTCATCCGTAGTCAGTCTATTGCATTCCCGTGGTAGTGTTCGAAAATTTCCCTGATTCTTTGCTCTGTCTGCAGACCCAGGTTGGATATTCCCGTTGACAGGTAGAATCGAAGGACTGATTTTTCATTGGTCGCAGCACGCACATATCCGCTATACCAGGCACTATCCAGCTCCCCTGCCTCGAGATCAACCCCCTTGCTTGCGACCGTACCCATTAGATCGATCCCTTCTTCAGTTTCGGAGACTAATGCGGCATGATCATCTTCGAAATATTGCAGTACCGCCTGTAGAGCCGCATCACGGGCATTATCGTCGGGCATTTGGTAGTTGATTTCGCCTGTGGTGAACACCCTGTCCTGCAAAGCCCACATCTCTTTCAACAATTCCCGATTCTCCCGGAGCGCTCTCGCCAGCGTCAAGACAGTGAGCAGGGAATTCTCGGCGAAAAACGTCATCCCCTCGCCGGTCAAACTGTGGTAGTAGTGCCCGGACTCTTCGACCGCCGCCAGGGCACCGATCCGGCGCATATGTTCCTTTATCTGCGAATGTCCATTCCCGAACAAGACCGGTTTGATATCCAACTTCGCCCACTCAACCAGGGCTAACGGGTTGACCTTGGGATCGTATATGATCTTGTGAGATTCGGGCCTATTCATCCCGGAGGCAGGCCTGTCGGCAAGGAGTTTTCTCAGAATAGGGATCGAGATAAAACCTGCATTAATGATTCCCCTGGCATCTCCAAAAACCAACCGGTCTCCATCTCCGTCAGTCCCGATAACCAGTTCTGC
>JAFGQJ010000089.1 GCA_016935715.1 Spirochaetales bacterium | reverse complement strand
ATCAGGGCGCCCAGCGCGGCGTAGGGGAAGAACTTCAGCCACTTCTGAACCCAGACGGGCAGATCGAGCTCGCTGGCGAAGAGAAAGGGAAGCAGGCGCGGGGTGTAGGTCACCAGGAACATCCCGCCCAGCAGCAGCCAGATCAACTTTCCTCCTCCGCGCCGGGAAGCAGGGTGCCCAGGGCGGAAACACCCAGAGTCGCGGCGATCAGCACCCAGCCCTCCGACAGCCCTGGCAGCAGCCGGGACAAGAGCCAGGCGCTCAGGGCACTGGACGCCGCTACGAGTGCGAACTGCCAGTGCTTGCGGGCCGAGGGAACCAGCAGCGCGATGAACAGTGCGTACAGGCCGATTCCCATCCCGTCGACGATTCTCACGGGTATCAGCTCTGCGAACATCCCGCCGGCGAAGGTACCGGTCAGCCAGGACAGGTAGGCCATCAAGGCCATGATCAGGAATCCAAGAGGCTTCGGCTCCCCGGCGGCAGCGTGGAGGCTGGCTACGACGAATGTTTCATCCGTTACCCAATAGCTCAGAGCCGCGCCCTCGAGCCTGGATACACCGAGTCTCCTGGCCAGAACCGTGCTCATCAGGAAGTGGCGGAAGTTCAGGATCAGTGTGGCCAGGATGATTTCCAAGGTTCCGATCCCGTCGGCGATCATCTTGACGGCCAGGAACTGGCTGGCCCCGGCGTACACCCAGGCGGACATCCCCGTAACCGCGGCAACGGACAGCCCGGACTGATTTCCCAGGATGCCGAAGGTGACGGCCACCGGGAGGTAGCCCAGCGCTATGGGAAGACCGTTGCTGAAACCCCAGCGCAGCGCTGAGCGCCTCACTGCCGCTGTTCGCACTGCTCGCATGTGTTGGAGTCGAAGAAGAGGATTCGTTTGCCCGAGAGTCTCCGTCCGCAGAGGCGGCAGTTCAGGCGAAAGGGAAAGACCCGAGCTCTGAAGCGGTAGCCGATCAGCAGCAGCGCCGCCAGCAGCGGAACGACGAGAACGTCGGGAAGAGCGAAGTAGACGATCAGGACGGTGCCGATCATGAATGCCAGGATGAGCATCGCGATGTAGAGGGTGGCGAGGCGTTTTTCCCGGGCATGCTGCTGGTATCGCCTCTGGAGCATGTTCAATACCAGGACGGCCAGCAGCAGGTAGATGGTCCTTTCTGAGATGAAGGTGGTGACCGAGCGGAAAAAATCGGCTCCCGGCATCACGAAACCTTGAATTTCTTCCGGTATTCGGGGATGTCGACCATGGGCGGGCGTTCCTCTTCGATGATGTTCAGCGGGATTTCTTCGAACACATTGTTGTTCACCTGGAACTGTCTCAGCGTGGTGCTCAGCTCCGGGAGATTCCCCAGGATTCCGAGGGCCTCCACCCGTCGGAGGAAGGTCTGCAGAATGCCGAAGGCCATCTTCCCGAGGTCCCGGGTGTGCTGATTCCGATGCACCCTCCTGTCCAGGTCTGTCTGGGCGATCGCCTCCAGCCCCCAGCGGTGGTATACGTCGATCAAATGAGAGGTTTCCACCCCGTAGCCGATGGGGAAGGGGATCTTGTCCAGAACCTGCCGCCGCACCGCGTACTCGCCGGAAAGCGGCTGGATCAGGGCCGTGAGCTCGGGAAAAAACAGGGAGAACAGGGGCCGGATCAGTATCTCGGTGACCCTGCCGCCGCCGGAAGGTCTGCTTCCCTGAGAGGAAGCCAGGGGCCTGTCGTAGAACGCCTTGACGTACTGGATCTCAGGCCGGTAGATCAGCGGGGCGACCAGGCCGTAGACGAAGCGCGGGTGGATGTTCTTGATATCCGCATCGATGTATACGATGATGTCTCCCTCCAGCTGGTAGATCGCCTTCCAGAGATTCTCTCCCTTGCCGCGTTTTTCTCCATACCCGGGGAGGATGTCCCGGGAGAGATAAACCTGGGCGCCGAAGGCCTCGGCCACTTCCCGCGTCTGATCCGAGGAGTCGGAGTCGATCACGGCAATTTCGTCCAGCAGCGGATAGCGCTGCACCAGCTCGCTGGTGAAGATCACGATCTCCTTGCCGATGGTCTTCTCCTCGTTCAGGGTGGGGATGCAGAGAGAGATCCTCAGGTTCTGCTTCTCCTTCTCCTGCACGAGGGAGTTGAGGTCCCAAAAGCTCGAGTGATGAAAGGTGTTGGCGGTCAACCAGGATTCAATCTGCACTGCAGAACCCCCTGTCCACGGCCAACAGGATGCCGACCAGCTGGGCGAGCCCGGTGAAAATCGGCTCGATTTGAACCTCTTCCTCCGGCGTGTTCTGGTGCTCACCGTAGGTGATTCCGATGGTGATGGCGGGGATGTCGTGGTCGATGAAGGCCGACAGCTCGGAGGTGCTGGGAGACTTGCGGGGCTGGATGTCCAGCGTATCTGCAATGCGCCGCATCGCCCTGGCCAGGGGGTGCTGGAAGGTGATGCCCCCCGGCCTGCGCCGGGCGAACACGTCCAGTTTGATGTCGGCGCCGGTCTGAGAGGAGACTTCGGAGATGATGGCCTGCATCTGGTGGAAGATCTCCTCGCCGACGTGGTCGCTCTCGGTGCGGATTTCGAAGCGCAGCACCGCGTTGGTGGCGATGGTGTTGTAGGACTGCCCTCCCTGGATCGAGCCCAGAACGATCGTGGTCCTGGGCCGCCGGGGCAGGCGGATCTCCTGGATGTGGTTGATCACCTCGTTCATGGTAACGATGGCGCCGGTGGCGCCGAAGCGGGTCCAGTCGTACTCCTCCGGTACAGAGCAGACGATCTCTCCGCGATACATGCCGATGGAGTTGTGGCTCAGGCGGCCCAGGGGGAAACCCTCGATTCCGATCCCGACGGAAACGGGAATTTCGGAGTTGGAGAGAAAGAAGCGCAGTCCCTCCAGGTCTCCTCTGCCCAGACTGCGGGAGGCTCCCATGAGCACCAGATTGGACTGAAGCTGGATGTTCAACAGCTCCAGCAGGGTCGGAAGGGTAACCACGACCGCCACCCCCAGGGCATTGTCTCCCACCCCGGGTCCGCTGGCGGATTGGGGCCGGAGGGTGATCGTGTGATCGACCGTGGCGGCGTGCACCGTATCCACATGCGCAACCACCAGGATCGTCTGTTCCCCGGTGCTGCCGGGGAGAATCCCCAGGGCGTTGCCCATCTCATCGGTGGAGGCGTTGTGCAGGCCCGCCTCGACGAAGCGGTTCTCGATGAACTCCACGCGCCGGTACTCCCCGAAGGTGGGGGACGGGATCTCGCCGATCATCACCAGGTTGGCGAGCAGTATCTCCCGCGCCGCCTGGCTGGCTTCGCGGATGAAGGGAAGCATGGTGAGGATCTCCTCGAAGCTGCCCGCGACCTGGTTTTCCCGCTCTCTGGTTGT
>JAFGQJ010000088.1 GCA_016935715.1 Spirochaetales bacterium | reverse complement strand
ATGCCGGAGACTCCGCGTGAGCACGGCAGGGAACCGGTAGCAGCAGACACGCCGCTCCGGTAGTATGATGCAGGAGCGCATTCGGAGGATAGCTGATCGATGTCTGGAGCCGCCGACAAAATGGAATGGTCAGGCCGTATCGTGGCCGTCCAGCCCCGTATTCGGCTGATGCGATCTTTCGATCAGCGCAGTCACAGTTACCTGGGTTACGTGCTCCGCATCGAAGGGACGATAGGGGAGGAGCCCGGCGAATTCCTTATCGCCATCGGCAAGGCCGCTCATGAAAAGCATCGGTTTCGTGCCGGCATGGAGGCCCGTGGCCTGGCGGTTCCCGTACCTGATCCGCGGCTGGAAACGGCCGAGTTCTACAGGACGAGTGGCGTGGAGATATTGAAGGATGCGGTGGATGCTCCCCCGGGTGGTCCGCCGTTTCATGGCCTGCCGCCCGACCTGGATACCTATCGCGGCCGGGGACATCGCCGATTGGACAGCCGGACATACGAAACCAGGTGCTCAACCTGCATGTGGGGCTGCCGGATGCCGGTAGAGATGATCATCGACCAATGGAATCCGTCAAGGAAACGGTACCGGTTCGAAACTTTCTGCTACGGCCCCAAGAGCTGTTCGTTTTACCGGGCAGGAGTGACACGCAAGGTGCCCGGGCGAAGTGGCATGTCCTACAAGGAAGAGGACTGGGTCGACGAAGAGGCCACCTTGCACCGGGGACCGGATGACTGAGGACCGGGGATCGGGTTTCCTGATTCTGCGGAAGCACGCTCTCACTGAGAGCTCCGCATCGTCCAACCGGATCGAGGGCGCGGAGGTCGCCCGGCGGGGAGTTTTTCCCACTGTACCGGTCTTCCCGCGGCCGCCAGGCTCGCCCATGAGTTCGAAGGCAGGTTCTCTTCTTCAACTCGGCGGGCACGGTCCTTCGCTTTCCGTTTAACGATCCAGCCGTGAAGAGGCCCCGGACCTGACCAGCAGGCGGGAAGCGCCCTCACGGCCTCGGATGGCGGTTCCGCCTGCCTGTTTCGGTCACATCGCGTCGAGGTAGAACTCGGGAGTGTTGCCGTTGGTCCCGTCGTGGCCGTTGCCGGAGGCGTCGGTAATTCCCGTTTCGCCGATAGCCGTCTCGAAGAACAAACCGGTCCCGTCCACGGCGTCGAGCGTTCCATCGTAGGCGGCGATCTCCGGGGCCGTCAGCAGGCGCTGGAACCAGGCTTGGTGCGCGATGACGATGTCCGCCTCCGAGTAGAGATCGCCCTCTGCCTCGCCCGGGTCAACGTCCTGTCCACCGAAGAAAAGCTTGTTGGTATTGCCGCTGTCATCCTGTGGAATGACGGCGTCCAGACTGCCCACCAGCACGCCGTCCAGGTAAAGCTCGAGTGTCTGGGCGCCGGAATCATGCTGAAAACAGATCGTGTACCACCTGCCAAGCTGCACGGTCGTGTCATGTATTACATTCGCCCACGAACCGCGGTAGAACCAAGCGTGCACCCGGGTCGGGCTCAGCTGGATGGCCAGGTCTCCCACCTTGTCCTCCCATCCCTTCCCGCGGAACACGTGCCAGCCACCGGTGGCATAATCGGTGGGAAGCTTCACCTTCTCGATCACCGACCAGTCGCCCGGGACTGCGCCCGGGGCCGTGAAACCTTCCATCGACCCGAAGTCGACGTAATCCTCGTCGGCTGCGGTGGTCTTGCTCACATATTGGTAGATCGGGGTCCCCCCATCACCGCAACTCGTCACGGCCAACACCATAGCCGCTCCGACGGCCGCGAGCAATACGTGAGCGGAGGATCTTTTCAGAAGCAATAGAAACCTGGAAGAATGTTTTCTCATCTAAAAACCTCCTCACTGTAACTTAGCTCACAAACCATTGAAATCCATTTTTCAGCTGGAATTTCTCACAATATCCTTCAAGGCTGTCGCACGGCATGTCGAGAGGGTTGAGGGATTGGAGCGGCCGTGGCAGCCAAGGTCCTCGGCAAGCAGGGATTCGAGGTCGTGTCGACCGGCAGCGACGCACCAGCAGCATGAGATTCAGACAGGGTATGACACGATTCGCCAAGCAAATGAATGTTCATGCAATGATGATTGGTTGGATGATTGGTTGGTTGGAAGAAATTTGACTTGACAGTTGGCAAATTTACGGTAATAATAACAGCTATGTATACAAGATTACTGCAGAAACCGGGGAATTCTATTTTTCTTTTCGGCCCGCGGGGAACCGGCAAATCCACCTGGATACGGGGACTGTTCGCTGACGCCGTTGTGTACGATTTCCTTGATTCACGAGAAGCCATCAGGCTCGAGCGCAACCCTGGAGTCCTTTTTTCAGAGGTGGAATCTCTGCCCCCCGAAAGCTGGGTCGTTTTGGATGAAGTGCAGAAGGTACCGGCTGTTCTGGATGAAGTTCACCGGCTGATGGAAACCAGGCGGCTGCGATTCGTCTTGTGCGGTTCAAGTGCGCGGAAATTGAAACGCGGCGGTGCAAACCTTTTGGCCGGTCGGGCCATTGTTACGGAACTGTTTCCACTTACATCGGCAGAATTAGGGAGAGATTTCGACATAGCGACATCCCTTGTGAATGGAACGTTGCCTCTGGCGCTCGGGGGGAGTGATCCGCAGGGATATTTAACGACTTATACATCGACCTACTTAAATGAGGAAATCAGGATGGAAGCCTTGACGAGAAACGTCGGTGCCTTTTCACGTTTTTTGGAGATAGCGGCGCGTCAAAACGGCCAGGTGACGAGCATATCGAACATTGCGCGGGACGCTGCGGTCGCTCGTACTACGGTGCAGAATTACTTCGACATCCT
>JAFGQJ010000410.1 GCA_016935715.1 Spirochaetales bacterium | reverse complement strand
GTGTTCGTCGCCATCGGCGTTATCGCCGTGGTGATCATGCTGATCATTCCGCTGCCCGCCTTCATCCTCGATACGCTGATGTCGGTGAACATCGTCCTGAGCCTGCTCACCATCCTGATCGTGCTGTATACGCGCCACGCTCTCGAGTTCAGCGTGTTCCCGACCCTTCTGCTCATCGCCACGGTATTCGGACTGGCCCTCAACGTTTCCTCCACCCGGCTCATCCTCTCCCAGGGAAGCCAGTTCCAGGGGAAGCTGGTGCGCGCCTTCGGGACTTTCGTCGTGGGGGCGGTGGGCGTGGAAGGGTACGTGATCGGGTTGATCATCTTCGTGATCATCATCGCCGTGCAGTTCATCGTCATCACCAAGGGAGCCACCCGCGTGGCCGAAGTGGCGGCCCGCTTCACTCTGGATGCTCTCCCCGGGAAGCAGATGGCCATAGAGGCGGAGTACAATTCCGGGCTGATCACGGAGGAGGAGGCCACCCGCAAGAAGGCCGACCTGCAGAAGGAAGCGGATTTCTACGGCGCCATGGACGGTGCCTCCAAATTCGTGGCGGGCAATGTCAAGGTCGGGATCCTGATCACGCTGATCAATATAATCGGCGGCATGATCGTCGGCATGACCATCCACGGGGAGAGCTTCTCCGTCGCGCTGGATACCTACGTGTCCCTGACCATCGGCGACGGGCTGGTCACCCAGCTGCCCGCCCTGCTCATCTCCACCTCCACCGGAATAGTGGTGACCCGGGCCGTGTCCGACGAATCCTTCGGCCTGGATGTAACACGCCAGTTCTCCTTTCAGTCCCGCCCCTATCTGATAGCCGGCGGTTTGCTCGGGATCCTGGCTTTTCTCCCGGGATTCCCCTGGTACGTCCTGATCCCCCTCGGAGGCATGCTGGCCGGTCTGGGCCTTTCCCTGCGCAGGAGGAAGCAGGCGGCAGCGCAGAAGGAGCAGGCCATGGAGGCGGAGGCCAGGGCGAAGGTCGCTCCCGTGGAGATCTCCCCGGTGGTGCCTCTGGATCCTCTTTCCCTGGAGATCGGCTACGGGCTGATTCCCCTGGTGGACAAGGACAAGGGGGCGGAGCTGCTGGACAGAATCACCCGCATCCGCAGGGAAGCGGCTCTGGATCTGGGTCTGGTGGTCCCCAGGATCCGGATCATCGACAACATGCGGCTGGAACCCTCGGAGTACTGCTTCAAGATCAGGGGCGTGGAGGTGGGACGGGGGGTGATCAAGATGGGCAGCTACCTGGCCATCAATCCGGGCGGCATCAGGGAACAGCTGGAGGGGGAGGCCTCCACGGATCCCGCCTTCGGACTGCCGGCCATCTGGATCTCTGAAGCTGAGCGGGAAAAGGCGGAACGGCTGGGCTACACGGTCGTCGATCCCCCCTCGATCATCGCCACCCACCTGACGGAGATCATCAAGTCCCATGCGGGGGAGATCCTGGGGCGGCAGGAGGTCCAGTCGATTCTGGACGCCCTCAAGGGCGACTACCCGACCGTGGTGGAGGAGGTGGGCAAGAGCTTTTCCGTCGGGGAGATCCAGAAGGTCCTGCAGGGACTGCTCAGGGAGCAGGTTTCCGTCCGGAACATCGTGGTAATCCTGGAGACGATGGCCGATTACGGTTCGGTAAGCAAGGATACCGCCTTTCTCATCGAGAAGGTCAGGCAGGCGCTGGGCCGGCAGATCTGTCTGCACTACAGCGATGACTCGAAAACGATCCACGTATTGACCCTGGAACCTGGACTGGAGCAGGCGATCATCGAAGCAAGGGTTGATACGGCAGCCGGACCCACCGCGGCCCTGGAGCCGACGCTGCACAGGAAGTGGATCACGGCCGTGACCAATTCGGTGCGTGCGGTCCAGGAGAAGGGGCACCTTCCGTTGATTCTCTGCTCTGAGGCTGCGCGGGCCCTGGTCAGAGGCGCCACGATACGCGAGATACCTCACCTGGTCGTCCTGTCCGTACCGGAGATCGTTCCGGAGGTGAAGATCGAAACACTCGGTGAGATAAGGATCGAAGAATGATCGAAAAAGACATGCAGTACTTCACGATCGAAGCACCGACGCCCAGAGAAGCGCTCGAGCAAATGAGGCGGCAGTACGGGCAGGAAGCCCGGATCCTGACTCACAAGAGCGTACGCCGGGGCGGAATGTTGGGCCTGTTCGCCCGCGAAGCCGTGGAGATCACCGGCTACGTGGGCAAAAACATCAAGCCGAAAAACCCGGTCTCGTCGCCGGCGATGGAGGAATCCAGACAGAGGATACTGGCGGAAGCCCGCAGGGAGCAGTCTTTGCAGCTGATTCTCAAAGAGATCGAGAGTCTGAAGCAGAATCTCAGGCGGGAAGAATCCGGAAAGAGCGGAGAGATGCCGGCAGGATTGGCGAAAATTCAGAGTATCCTGCAGACCAACGATTTCACGGCAGCCTTCGTGGAGGAGATCCTGGCTCGCATCCGCAGGGATTTCTCCCTCGAGGATCTGGATAATTTCCCCGTTCTCCAGACGCAGGTACTGGACTGGATCGGGGAGCAGATACGGGTCCATCCGCCGGTCCGGCTTTCACAGGCCAATGGGCAGGGTACGAACGTGTTCATCGTGGTGGGTCCCACCGGCGCCGGGAAAACCACCACGATCGCCAAGCTGGCCGCCGTTTTCGGTGTGGGGGGCGGCGGCTCCTCCCCCAAGGTCAGGATCGTAACGATAGACAACTACCGCATCGCGGCTCTGCGGCAGATCGAAACCTATGCGGAGATCATGCGCATACCGGTGGCCTGTGTGGAGAGCGCAGGGGAGTTCAGGAAGTTCCTGGCCATGGCCGACGGCACCGGATTGATACTGGTGGACACGATCGGACGCAGCCCTCGCGACCTGGCGAAATTGGCGGAGATGAAGGACGTGCTGGATGCGGCGGGAACGCGGAGCGAGATTCATCTGGCGGTCAGTGCAACCACCAAGGCCTCTGATGTCGAGGAGATCCTGAAGACCTTCGAACCCTTCAAGTACCGGGCGGTCATCCTCACGAAGCTCGACGAAACGCTGAGGATAGGGAATATCATCAGCGTGCTGGCCGCCTCGCGCAAACCGATCTCCTACATCGCGGATGGACAGTCGGTTCCCCAGGATATCGAACAGGCTTCCGTGATTCGTCTGCTCATGAACCTGGAGGGTTTTCATCTCAACCGGGAACGGTTGGAGAAGCGTTTCGGCGAGCGGGCGAAAATAAGTGACGCATATTGGAGTTGACAGTGGCTGATCAGGCAGAGAAACTACGAGAGATCATGCGTAACAAAGACTCATCGACCCAAACAGAGAGGTCCCCACGTCAGGAATCCCGCATCATTTCGGTGTCCAGCGGCAAGGGAGGGGTCGGCAAGACCAATATAGCGATCAACCTGGCCCTGGCCTATGCCAAGATGGGCAAGAAGGTGATCGTCCTGGACGCGGACCTCGGGCTGGCCAATGTCAATGTGGTGCTCGGAGTGATTCCGCGCTACAACCTGTACCACTTGATCCGGCAGCAGAAGAAGATGCGGGAGATCATACTCGATACCGCCTACGGTATTCAGATCGTGGCCGGCGCAAGCGGCTTCTCCAAGATAGCGAATCTCTCCGAGGAGGAGAGGAGGGGTTTCATCGAGGAGCTGTACGAGCTGTCCACCGCCGACATCATCATCATCGATACGAGTGCCGGGGTTTCCAACAATGTCCTGACCTTCGTAGCCGCCTCGGACGACGTGATCATCGTGACGACTCCCGAACCCACGGCCATCACCGACGCCTACGGCATCGTGAAGATCATCGCCACGGAGATCGACAACCTCGATTTGGGATTGAAACTGGTCGTCAACCGGGTCAAATCGGTCACGGAGGGAAGAAAGGTGGCGGAGCGGGTGATCAACATCGCCGGCCAGTTCCTGAACATAAAGCTCGATTACCTCGGTTTCGTCTACGAGGACCCGGTGGTCCAGAACGCGGTGATCAGGCAGCGGCCGTTTCTGACGCTGGACCCGAAGGGAAAGGCGTCGATCTGCATCGATCATATCGTCCGGCGCCTGGAGAACATCGATTTCAAGGAGGGCAGCGGAATATCGAAGTTTTTGAAAAAGCTGTTTGGTCCATAGTTTTGCCTTGTACCTTGACGACCTATTTTATATACCCTAAGATTTTTCTGGGGAGAGGCAGGGCGAGGAATGAATAACTGGAAAATACCGGCCGGATTTGCCGCTTTCGGCGCCGTTTTGTCACTCCTGGCTGGAATTATCGGCGGGAATCCGTTCGGTGTGATCCTGCTCAGATTGGCCGTCTCCGCCGTGGTCGCGGCGGCATTGGGTCTGGGAATTACCCTGGCGGTGAAGAAATTCCTCCCCGAGCTCGGCACTGCAGCTCCCGCAGCGGCCCCGGAATCCGGAGAGGAGGTGGATATCGTCATAGACGAAGATATCCCTCTGGACAGGCCGGCGGAGGAAAGGCGGGACCGGGAGCCGGCGGGGCAGCAGCCGGACCGGGAAGCGGCAGAGGCGGCAGAGGCTGCAGAGGCTGCAGAGCCGGTTGAGCCGGCGGAGGTGCTTGCGGAGGACTCGGAACAGATTCCGATGGAGCCCGATTCCCTGGATTCCTTCGAGCCGGAAGAAATGCAGCCCGGGCAGCGGCTGGTGCAGGCGGTGGAGGAGGAAGCCGCAGAGGAAGAAAACCAGGAGGAGGATATCCTGACCCTGGAAAGCGCCGACTCCGGGGAGGATGAATCACCCGATCTGCAACCGTCTGCCTTCGGAGCCCCCGCCGGGGACTTCGAGAACCTGGATACCCTGCCCGATATGGACCATTTCGCTCCGGCTGCCGAGGAGAGTCCGAGCACCCCCAAGCCATCGAGGATGAACGCCGAGGTCGAAAAGGTGGTCCGAGACCAGGATCCGGAAAACCTCGCCCGGGCGGTGCGGACATTCATGAAAAAGGACCAGTAGAGAGCATGCTATGGCTGAAATCATGTTAGACGGCAAGACCGAGGAGGATCTGTGGCGAAGCTACAAGAAGCACAGGGATACCAGGATCCGTGATTTCTTCGTGAAGCAGTACGCTCCTCTGGTGAAGTACGTCGCCGGCAAAGTCGCCATCGGCATGCCCAACAATGTGGAATTCGATGATCTGGTCGGTTTCGGGGTCTTCGGCCTGTTCGACGCCATAGAGAAGTTCGACCCCGACAAGCACGTGAAGTTCAAAACCTATGCGGTTACCCGAATCCGGGGAGCGATCTTCGACGAGCTGCGGACGATCGACTGGGTACCACGATCGGTACGTCAGAAGACCCGGGAAGTGGAGGAGACGATCCGCAAGCTGGAGGCGTCGGTGGGTCGGGCAGCCACGGACGAAGAGATCGCAAAAGCCATGCGCATGAATATCAAGGATTTTCACAATCTCATGCTGAAGATTTCCGGCACCTCGGTGCTGTCATTGAACGAGGTGTGGTACAGCGGCGAGGACAACGACAAGATGTCCATCGTGGAGAGCATAGAGAGTCCGACCTCCCTGAACCCGGACAGCATCGTGGAGAAGGAGGAGATCAAAAGGATCATCGTGGAAGCGATAAACGAGCTTCCGGAGAAGGAAAAGAAAGTCCTGGTCCTGTACTACTATGAAGATCTCACTCTCAAGGAGATCGGGGAGGTTCTGGAGGTAACCGAATCCCGAATCTCCCAGCTTCACACCAAGGCCATTCTGCGGCTGCGGGCAAAGCTCTCCCATATCAAGAAGGGGATCCTATGATCACCCTCGAATCGATTCGGGAGTACATGCGGGATCAGCTGGAGGCCGATCGCGGCAGGCAGGCGGTGAAGGTGAGCGGTCCCAGCGTGGAGGCGGCCCTGGAGAACGCCGCCATCGAGCTGGGCGTTCCGGTCGGCAGCCTGGAGTACGAGGTCGTCGAGCCCGGGTCCAAGGGCATGCTCGGAGTGGGCAGGAAGGATTGGACCATCCTGGCGTATCCGGCGGAGTCGAAGGCCGCAGCCGGGCAGGCGGCGGCCGCGGGAGGGGCGGAGGTCCGGGGGGAGCAGCAGAAGGAAATTCCGGACAAGGACGGGGAAGTGTTCGTCCGCCTCACCTCGGAAGGGGTGTTTTTGAAGGTGACCAAACCGTCGGGACGGGGCGAAAAGGTAGCCGAACGCAGAGCCCTGGAGAAGCTGTCCCTTCGGGGCGTGAGCAGATATGACGGTTCCCTGGTTTCCAAAGTCGTACGCCACGCCGACGGGGAGTACATCAAGGTCGGAGACTACCAGTTCAACCCGGTGAACCAGTCCACCATGTCCGTGGATGTTACCGATATGGAGATGAAGGCCTACATGACCGTGACCCCGCCGGGACCGGGGGGAGCGGATCTGTCTTTCGAAGAGATCAGGGGTTTGCTGCGTTCCGCGGGGGTCGTTCACGGCATCGACGACGAGTCGATCCGCCGCTTCATCGACTATCCGGTCTACAATGAAAAGATCGTCGTGGCCGAGGGGGACAGGCCGCAGAACGGAGCCGACGCGCAGATCATCTACAATTTCGATGTCTACCGTGAGCAGGTGCAGCTCAAGGAGAAAAACGGCCGGGTCGATTTCCGGGAGCTGAACCTGGTGGAAAACGTGGAGGCAGGGCAGATCCTGGCCACGAAGAAGCCTCCCGAGGAGGGAGTGGCCGGCCGCACGGTCACCGGAAAGATCCTGCCGGCAAAGCCGGGCAGGAACCTCCAGATCGAGGTCGGCAAGAACGTCAAGCTTTCCGAGGACGGGATGAGCGCGAGTTCCATGATCAACGGACAGGTCCTGCTGTTGAGCGGCAAGATCACCGTGGAACCGGTCTACACGGTCGAGGGAGACGTCAATTTCAAGACGGGAAACATCCTGTTTCTGGGCACCGTGATCGTGAAGGGAAACGTGGAGGATGGATTTACCGTCAAAGCGGCGGGCAATATCGAGGTAATGGGAAGCGTTGGAAAGTGCATACTCGACGCTGAGGGGGAAATCATCGTGCACCAGGGGATCCTGGGGAAGAACGAGGGAAAGGTCCGCGCGGGGAGCAACCTGGCCGCAAAGTTCATCGAGAACGCCCGGGTCGAGGTCGATGAGAACGTACTGGTCAGCGACGGCATCATTCATTCCCTCGTGGACGCCAACAAGCGGATCCTCTGTCAGGGAAAGCGCGCTTCGATCGTCGGCGGCAGGCTGCGGGCTGCCATGGAGATTCACGCCAAGACCCTCGGTTCGGTGGCGGGTACGGAAACCATCCTGGAGGTCGGCATTGATCCGAAACGCAAGGAGAAGCTGTCACAGGCCCTTCAGCGCAAGCAAGAGCTGGAGAAGAGCCTCGAAGAGCTGGTCAGGAACATCAGCACTCTGGAAAATCTGAAGAAGGTGCAGCGGGAGTTCCCCGAGGACAAGCAAAACAGTCTCTCCGAGCTCAACGACAGGCGCTCGGAGATACTGTCGGAGCTGGAGGAGATCGGGAGAACGATCAACGAGATAAACAGCTATCTGCAGTCGATCAAGATCAGCGGAAAGGTCTCCGCGTCGGACAGAATCTTTCCCGGGGTCAAGATTTTTATCAAGAACGAATCTCTGGTGGTCCGAAACGAGTTCAAGAACGTAACCTTCTCACTCGAAGATAAAGAGATCCGTATGATCAAATACGAGCCGATAGATCAGGTGTTTTCTCGGAGATTTGCGCATGCCTCTGCTCCCTATTGATCTGCAGATCATGTTCAGCCAGATGAGCCACGTCGGCAAGGAGCAGGCGGTGCAGCGGGACGTGACGCCCCAGTACCAGTTCGTCCAGGGCAGCGAGATGGCACAAAAGGCGGAGCATGACGACAGTGCCGTGAATCAGTCGCAGCAGCTCGGAGAGGGCCCGGAGAAGGTCAAAGAGCAGGAACAGCAGGAGAAACGGAAGCAGGCCGGGGGACAGATGAAGGGCGAAGAGGGCAAGTCGGGCAAGGATGAGGAGAAGCAGGTTTTCGAGGATCCCGACCTGGGTCATCATGTGGATCTCGTTGGTTAGGATGGAATGGAACGCTTTATTCTCTACGGCGCTCTGGCCATCGCCGGCTACTTCATCGTATACCTGATCCTCAAGGCGAAACTCCAAAAATCCGTCGATCCCAAAGTAATTTTGGATTCGATCCGCGAAGAGGTCGACAGGATCATCGTGGAGCTCAATTCGACCACCGACAGGAATATTACGCTGCTGGAAGACAAAGTGCAGAATCTGAGCAGCCTGCTGGAGCAGGCGGACAAGAAGATCGGGCTCCTGCGGCGGGAAATCGAGAAGCACGAGCTGTCCGGCAAGGTCTACAGCGAGCTTGCCGAGAAGCGCGGCCAGGAAGTGGCCGAGGAGGACCTGCAGAGCAGGGTTCTGCGATTGCACGAGCAGGGAATCCCGGCATCCGTGATCGCCAAGCGGCTGGGGATCACCCTAGCCGAGATCGAGCTGATCGTGACGCTGGCTTCCCAGGCGAAAGCCGGTGATCACTAACTGGAGATCGGTACGAGGCGGCGATGGGAGAGAAGTACGTCGTTTTTGAGATCGGGGAAAACTGCTACTCCATACCTCTGGCCGAGGTTTCCCAGATCATTCGCTATGAGAACGTGACGGCTGTCCCCACCGCACCCGCCTTCGTGGATGGTGTCATCAACGTCGGCGGAGAGGTCATCCCGGTAGTCAACCTCAGGATCCGTTTCTCCCTTCCCCGGCGGGAAGTCAGCCGCAGGAACAGGGTGATCATCCTCCGGAGGCAGGATATCCGCTACGGCATACTGGTGGATACCGTGCGGGAGATACTCGATCTGGATCCGAACAGCATCATCAGCGAGGCGGCAGACGTGTTCGGGTTGAAAAGCGAATTCGTTCAGGGAATCGTGAGAGGCCGGGAAACTCTTCTCGTACTGCTCGACATATTCAGAGTTCTGGCAACCTCCCCCGAGGTGCCGATCAGGGAGTAGGCAGGCAGGTGTCTTACGCAGGTTTGGACGACAAGAAATTCTTGAGGACCTTTCTCGCGGAATCGGAAGAGCTGCTGGAGAAGCTGAACGACAATCTCCTCGAGCTGGAAAAGGATGCGGGCAATCCCGAATCGATCAACGAGGTATTCCGCCTGACCCATTCCCTGAAATCCGAGTCGGCCCTGCTGGGGTTCACCAATCTGAGCGAACTGGCCCACAGGCTGGAGGATGTGTTCGATCGCATCCGCTCAGGAAATCTGGACCTTTCCAGGGCCCTGATGGACGCAATCTTTTCCGCTTCGGATCTGATCCACGAGGTCATTTCCCGGATATCGGCCGAGCAGAGTGACACCGGGATCGACACCCGCTCGGTGATCAGGGAGCTGCAGAGCCTCGCCGGGCTGGGGTATGAAAGCGATGAGGAGCAGCCGGCTGAGGAGGGCGGGAAGGAGAGGGAAGAGGAGCAAGGCGAACCACCTGCACTCAAATCTTTCCAGCGTTCCCAGCTCCTCGAAGCCCGGGACCGGGGAGAGTCGATCTATCGGCTGACGGTCAAGGTCTCGAAAGAGGCCGAACCCCCCTATCCCAGAGCCTACCTCGTGTTCAACAACCTGGAGATGATCGCCAATGTCATCCAGACGACGCCGAACATGACGATCCCCCAGGACGATCGGCTTTACCGGCGCCTGGTGGTGCTGCTGTCCTCGAGGCTGCCGGAGGCGAGCATCCTCAAGGCCTGCGCGGTCGACCTGATCGAGGAACAGCAGCTGGAGGTTCTGCAGCAGGAGGAGATCAGCAGGCTGCTCGATGCGCAACGCGGTGCGGGCACTTCGAGGTTCCAGGCCATCCGCTCGAGCCGAATCGAGAGCGCATCGGTGCGTGTGGATACCACGAAACTGAATGAGATCTGGCAGCTGGTTGGGGAGCTGACGATCTACAAGGCCCAATTGTCCCAGCTGCACGAGCGGCTCTGCCGCCGCGGAATAGCGATGAGGGGCGAGGTGGAACGGGCTTCGGATTCCCTGGAGAGGATCACAACGGAGATGCAGCAGGCGATCATGGGGACCAGGATGGTTCCCATCGCCGTGCTTTTCAACAAGTTTCCCCGCCTGGTTCGCGACCTTTCCCGAAAACTGGGAAAGAACGTGGATCTGGAGATTCAGGGCAAGGATACCGAGATCGATCGGACCATAGTCGAGGTTCTCTCCGATCCCCTCACCCATATCATCCGCAACTCCCTCGACCATGGGCTGGAATCACCGCAGGAGCGGCGGCGGGCGAACAAAACGGAAGCGGGCAGGATCTCGATCACCGCCCAGCAGCAGGGAGGCAAGATCGTAATCGAGATCGCCGACGACGGACGGGGATTGGATGTGAAGAAGATACGGGAGAAGGCGCACATCGGTTCGGAGGTCAGCGACGAGGAGGCGGTGCAGTACATCTTCTCGCCCGGGTTCAGCACAAAGGAGGACGTGACCGACCTGTCGGGCCGCGGTGTAGGCATGGATGTCGTGGCCACCCGCATCCGGGAGGATCTCAAGGGTGAAGTGGAGGTGCGCAGCGACCCCGGCAGAGGGACCCTGATCCGGATTCTTCTGCCCCTCACCCTTACGATTCTGCACTCCCTGGTCATCTCCTGCGGGGGCAGCCATTACGCGATCCCGGCAGGGGATATCAGTGAGACGGTCAAGGTCACCGACCAGGACATCGCGAAAGACGCAGCGGGGGAGATCTACGACTACAACGGCGAGCGAATGCCGCTGATCCATCTCGACTCATTGCTTCTCGGTCCTGAAAACGGAAACGTCAGCCGGGCTCGAGAGAACAATGCGGTGGTGATCGAGCAGCGCAGAGAAAAGGTTTGCCTGCTGGTGGACGAGCTGGTGGAGGAGGAGGATCTGGTAATCAAACCGATTTCCGACCTGCTCAATCAAAGGCGGTTGTTCTCCGGCGTGTCGGTTCTGGGAGACGGGAGGATCATTTTCATCCTCGATACGGCAAAAGTCCTTGAGAGTATCGAATCTGGAGGCTTTGATGGCGTTTAGCGTATTGCTCGCCGATGACCTGTACTTCATGCGCATGGTGCAGAAAGAGGTTCTGGAGGCGAAGGGCTTCAAAATAGTGGGTGAGGCTTCCACCGGAACCGAGGCGGTAGCCAGGTATCAGGAGATGAGACCGGATATCGTGGTCCTGGATATTACCATGCCCGAAATGAACGGTCTGGAGGCGATGAAGAAAATTTTCGAGATCGATCCCCAGGCCAGGATCATCATCTGTTCAGCCATCGGACAGCAGAATCTGATCGTGGATGCCATCAACTCGGGAATCAAGGATTTCATCGTCAAGCCCTTCAAGCCGGAGCGCCTGCTGTCGGCCATCAACAAGGCGCTGGAGGGATAAAAAAAAACGGTATGCCTGGACGTCAGAGAGCATACCGTATGAGCGCCTTTTCATGGGCCCTCATTGAATTTCTTCGGCCGAATAAAAAGGAACTTTAGCCCGCATTGGGCGCTGCTTCGGGACCGCGTTTCCTCCAAACCCCCGGCCTCGCCCGGCGGGCAGCGGGAACCTGCAGCCGCTCCAGGCATTTGCGGATCAGCTGCCCGTGGTAGAAAGCCGAGGCCTTCAGCTCCCGGTAGAGCTTTTGAGAGGTATCGAGGACCCCTTCGAAATCCCTGCCGTCTGCGCTCTCGCCCAGGATATCCCGGATCAGCGGTTGGAAGAGGAAGCCGGCGATCTGCCTGGAGGCCAGGCTCATGATCTGCCTATCAACCTCCGCAAGGGCCGGAACCAGCGTATCGGGAGAGGAGGGGTGGCTGGAAAGCTCTTCTCCCCTCCGGGCGAGATCCTCGAGCCGTTTCAGCTCATCGATCAGACCTCTCATGCCTGCGATCACCGGCTCCACCCGCTGCCCGGCGATCATCTCCGTCCCCCGCGCGCGCACCTGGCGGAGGATCGTGTCGATGCGCCCGCGCATGACCGGCAGCCGCAGAGCCTCGCGGAGCTCCACGTGTTTCATGCCCCGTACCGCGATCCCCTCGGCCGACAGGCTGTAGCTGTCCGCTTCGCCTCGGCGCGCGCACTGTTCGATCTGGTTTTCGAACCACGACTTGTAGATCAGCATCCTCTGATCGCTCAGAGTCAGGCCTCCCCTGTTGTTGGTCAGGGCAACGGGCCTGGCCTGGTGCAGGTAGTCGAACGTCATCTGTTCTGCCGTGGAGAGTCTGCCCGAGCTGGTGTGCATGGTTTCCTCGAAAAACGCACCCCTGGCGTGCGTCTGCTTTCCGGGGAAGCCGAGGTCCAGCCCGGCCATGTAGATGGCCGAACATCCGAGGTAGCGGCAGAGGTCCCAGGCGGTGGTTGCAACAGATCCGCCGGCGCCGATCAGCCCGCGCTGCCCGATGATTTCCTCGATGTATGTGCCGAGGGGGAAAAAAGAGGATACGAAGAAGATATCCTCCTCGGGTCCCGCTGCGGTTCGAAAGATCCGCGGGTTGGCGGAGGATTCGCTGACCAGCAGCGCCCCCCTGCGGGGGAGCCGGTCCAGGTGGCGGCTGTTCCAGTACTGCGGATCCACGGTGACGAGGAAATCCGGCTCCACGTCTGTGAGCCTGCAGAAGCGGTAGGAGGTATCCACTGCTACGAGCAAAAAACGCTGCCGAAGAGCATCGAGATCGGGAAGGATCTCATCCAGGGAAGGACCGGCCGCCAGGACCAGCGCGGGAACACCGGAAAAACTGTCGCGCCCCGCCCGGATTCCGGCGCTCGCCGTGAATCGCGCAAGATTGGACAGCAGGTTGCGCACCCACAGCGCTGCAAAGCGCCCGAGCGTGTTGATGTTGACGCGCTGTTTGTCGAAAACCGTGGATAGAAGCGTGTCGGCCTGCCTGTAGTAGAGATTGTCCCGGAAAGCCGAAAGCCTGAGAACGCGCAGCGCCCGAAGCGGCAGCTGTTCCAACCGGGGCATGAGCGCCTGCGGCTCGTGCGCGATGCACCAGGTGACCGAGCGCCGGCCGAGCAGCTTCCTCATGTCCCGGGCAGCCAGAGCCTGGAGAAACAGCGCGGAGTCCTCTTCTATGACGAGAAGCGGTTTGTCCGGATGGCTCTCGCAGAAGGCTTCCGGCAGGTAGCCCAGGCCGAAGCCCAGGACGACGGCCCCCGAGGTTCCGGAGGGGGCTTCGCGGCTGATGATCCGCCGGGCCTCCTTCATGGGGTCGTAGCGGGAGTGCAGATACGTGCCCCGAAGCTTCGCCGTCGGACATCCCGAAGGGGTCTGTTCGATCATGATTTCCGCCGAGCCCTCCGTTGCCTGCAATCCGGCTGCCTTCAGCTCGGGGCGGTGCCGGTAGAGAGCCTCGAGATTGTTCTCCGTGTAGTCCTTCATTCCAGATAAAGCTTGATCGTCATACCCTGCTTCAAAGGGGTGCCCGGGGCGGGGTCCTGGGCCACCACGTATCCTTCGCCCCTCAGATGGATGGTGAACTCGCCCTGCTGAAACAGCGGCAGCAGCAGTCTCTTGGGCATCCCGAGGAGCTGCGGCATTTCGGTCCCCACCCGCAGCGGCTCGGGGAGCTTGATGCGCACGCTTCCGGGATGCTCGATGACCGTGGCTCCGCTGCGGGGAATCCCGAGATAGTCCACCAGCCACTCCGCCGTCTGCTTGAACACCGGGGCGGCGATCTGACTGCCGTAGGTTGCCGGTCCCTTCGGGAAGTCGATGACCACGTAGATCACGAGTTGCGGATCGTCGGTAGGCAGGATACCCAGATACGAGGCCACGAAGTGCTCCTCCGAGTACTGGCCGGTTTGCGGGTCGAGCACCTCGGCTGTTCCGGTCTTGGCCGATACTCGAACCCCCTCTACGCGACCCCGGCGGGCGGTCCCTCCGTCCTCCGTGGCGGTTTCCATCATCTCCAGGACCCGTTGAGCGGTCTGCGGGGACAGCACTTCCTGCAGCGGTTCCCTCCCGAGGTTTTGAATCGTTTCCCCCTGGGGAGAGACGATTTTTCGCACGATGTGGGGCTTGAGCAGCAGTCCCCCGTTGGCGAATACGGTGGCGGCCTGCACGATCTGAAGCGCGGAAACCGATACCTCCTGACCGAAAGCTATCGTCGCCTTGCTGCGTGCCGACCAGCGGCTCGGATCCGACAGGATTCCCGCGCTCTCGCCTGGAAGCGGAAGATCCGTCGGTTTTCCGAAACCAAAGAGGACCAGCATGCGGTGCAGCTCGACCTCTTCGACCTGTTCGGAAGCCAGGGCGGCTCCGACATTGCAGGAGTATTTCAGAATTCTCTCGGCATTGACCCAGCCGTGGCTGGCCAGATCCCGGATCTCGATGGTCTGACCGTCGGGAAGGGCCATCTGGTAGACGCCCCCGCAGAAAAACTCCTCCTCGGGATCGATTCCCCCGAGCTGGAGAAACGAGGAGACCGAGAAAATCTTGAACACCGAGCCGGGCTCGAATGCCCGGACCAGGGGTAGATTCTTCCGGGCCAGGCTGTCGTAGCGGTTGTATTCGTTGGGATCGAAGTTGGGAATCCCGCAGTACCCGAGGATGTCTCCGGTGGTCGCCTCGGCCACCAGGATGTAGACGGCTTCCGCCTGGTTGTCCTCGAAAGCCTTGCGGGCAAGCTCTTCGATGACATGCTGAATATTGATGTCGAGAGTCAGGAACACCTGGTTGCCGAGAACCTCCTTCTGCTCCTGAACCGTGCTCACGGCGGGGGGGGAGAGAACATTGTTGAAGGTGTACTCGATTCCGTCCAACCCGATGTTGTCGACCCCGACGTAGCCGATGACGTGGCTGGCCAGGGTTTGTTCCGGATAATTGCGGCCGAATTCCGGGACCAGGCTGATGCCCGCCAGTTTCCCCTCCGCCTTCACGTCTTGGATGGCCTGCGACTCCGTGGGTGTGATCTTTCGCTTGATGAACACGAACCCGCGGTTGTCCTGCAGCCGGTCCAGAATATCGCCGTCGGGCATCTCGAGGATCCGCGCCAGCAGCTCGGCCGATTCGGGAGGATCGGACACGTTGGGTATCCACGCGGTGACCGAATCCAGCCGTGTCGAGATGGCCAGGATCTTGCCGTTGCGGTCCAGGATGGGGCCGCGCTCGACGACCGGGAGGGTTATCGACTCCGGCGCGTCATTCCGAGGTGTAAAAATCATCAGCTGCACCAGTCTGCCGAAGATCAGCAGCACGACGGCAGCCAGAAACAGAATGAAGAAGTACAACCTTCTTCGTTCTCTCGCGTTGTTCATATCACTGGGAGGGTTTATCTCCAAACCTGGTATCTCGAGGTGTAGAAATCAAGCCTATTTTCCGCCCTTTCATCATAATATGGCACGTAATTAATGTCGATATTACGAATGAGTACAT
>JAFGQJ010000409.1 GCA_016935715.1 Spirochaetales bacterium | reverse complement strand
GTCGGCCCGGTCCCAGTGCCGCTTGCACTCCTGGATGATCCACAGACCGATGATGTTCTTGAGGAAGCGGAAACCCCCGTCCGCCGCTCCCTCGTTGGTGAAGTTGCAGGCGTAGCTCGCATCGCTGATGATCGGCACCGGGCTCTCGCAGCCCAGGAGGGACCAGGTCCCGGAGCTGATGTAGGCGCAGCTGGTCTTGCCGGGAGCGGGGATCGCCGCCACTGCGCAGGCGGTGTCGTGGCTGGCCGTGGCCGTTACCGCCGTATCCGCCGGGGCTCCGATCTCCTCGGCCACGTGGGGCAGCAGCGGCCCGAGGGGGGTCCCCGGGCTCACGATCTCCCCGAACCAGTCCCGCTCGAATCCCAGGGCGTCGATGATCCGCCAGGACCACTCCCGTGAGCGGGGGTTGTACAGCTGGGTGGTGGTGACGTGGGAAAACTCGCCGCACATCCTCCCCGTGAGCCAGTAGTGAAACAGGTTGGGAAGGGTGAGCAGGCTGCGAGCCTGTTGCACCAGGGCCGGCTTGGCCTTCCTGTGGGCGTAAAGCTGATGGATCGTGTTGATCTGCATGTGCTGGATGCCGGTTTCCTCGTAGATCTCCCGCCTGGAAACCACTGAAAACACCTGGTCCGGCACGCCGTCGGTGCGGGGATCCCGGTAGTGGTACACCCCGCCGATCAGGTCCCCGTGAGCGTCCAGCAGCGCATAGTCCACCCCCCAGGAGTCCAGGCCTATGCTGCGGATCTCGCGGGGATACCTTTGGAAGGCCGCCTTCAGCCCCTTCTTGATCTGCGAATAGATGCCCAGCACGTCCCAGAAGATGCTGTTGCCGATCCGAACCGGCTGATTCTCGAAGCGGTACACCTCCTCGATCGCCCGCACGTCCCCGACGATGACCCGGCCGCTCTCGGCTCCAAGATCAACGGCAGCGTATTTCCCCATTTGCCATCACCCTCCGCGCGTCCTTTCTCCGTCCTCGCCGCTGCAGTATATCAGAATCTCCGGCAGGAGTCGCCTTCGCTTGAACAGCAGCGGCCTTTCACCCTATAGTCACCATCGACACGGGATGAAGATGAAAAAACGAGACCACGGCAAACTCCTGGCCGAGCTGACCGAAGAATACGCGCGCCGTTTTCCCGCCTCCCTGCGCCTGCACCGGCAAGCCTGCCGGACGCTGATCGACGGCGGAAGCCACAGCCTGCGCCTGATCGAGCCCTTTCCCCCGCGCATCCGCGGCGCCCGCGGCGCACGCATCAGCGACGAGGACGGGCACAGCATCCTGGACTTCTGGCAGGGTCATTACGCCAACATTCTAGGCCACAACCCGGCTGTAATCACCGAAGCCCTGAGTGACGCCTTTGCCGCCGGCCGGGGCCTGCAGACCGGTTTCGTGGAGCAGCTGCAGAGCGAAACCGCGGAGATCATCTGCCGTCAAACCGGGATGCAGCGGGTGCGCTTCACGACCAGCGGCTCTCTGGCCACGATGTACGCGATTCTCCTGGCCCGGGCGTACACCGGCCGGGACCGGGTGATGAAGATCGGCGGCGGCTGGCACGGAGCCCAGCCGTGGGGACTGGTCGGGATCGACTACCACAACAGCAGGAACCATTTCCAGTTCAGCGATACCGAGGGGCTGCCCGTGGCCATCGAAGAAGAGGTGGTGGTGACCCGCTTCAATGACACACAGATGCTGGCCGATCACTTCAGGCGCTACGGCCCGCAGCTGGCTTGCTTCATCCTGGAGCCGTTCGTCGGCGCTGGGGGAGCGATCCCCGCCGACAGGGAGTATCTCGAGACGGCCCGCAGACTCAGCCAACAGCACGGGACGATCCTGATCTTCGACGAGGTGATCGCAGGCTTCCGTTTTCACGCGGGAATCCTGGGCCAGCTGTACGGAGTCGAGCCCGATCTCGTCACCCTGGCCAAGGTCATCGGCGGCGGCATGCCCCTGGCCGCGGTGGCCGGCAGACAGGACATCATGGAGCTTGCAAAGCGCTCGGGAAGCGTCCGCTTCTCCGGGGGCACCTACTCGGGCCATCCGGCCAGCCTGCTGGCGTCGAAAAGCATGCTCACCTATCTTTCGGAGAACGAGGAACGCGTCTATCCCTATATCAACGATCTGGCCGCCCGGGTGCGGGAAACCGTGGAGAAGAGCTTCGCCGCCGAAGGGCTCTACGCCCGCTGCATCGGTGCCGGCGACGGCACCCTGCCCGGGTGCTCGGTCAGCACGGTCTTCTTCCCGTATGACGAGGCGCACGTCTGCAGGAGCCCCGAAGATACGCTGAATCCGCACGTCTGCGACGTGAAGCTGGCAAACCGGGTCCTGCAGCTGGCCCTGCTGCTGGAGGACGTCCACGTCGTCCACGGCCTGGGTTCGATCGCCACTGCCCACACCGAGGCCGACCTGCCGCTGATCCGGGAAGCCTACGGGCGGGTAGCCAGGCGGATCAAGGCGTCGTTGTAGAGCTCAAGTCGAAGGCCACCAGCAGCGTGGCCAGGGAAGGATCGGGTGGGAATCCGCAGGCCTCACGCAGGCAGGTGTCGGCCTGAGCCGAAGGGCTGATGGAGAGCACCCCTGCGATGCCCAACTGCTGCCGCAGCTCCTCGAGCTCGGGGAAGCCCAGCGGCGGTATCAAAAAATAGGATGGGGTCTTGTTGCTGCTGCGGCGATCGGGAAAGATCACGAAGGATTCACCCAGGGAGATGATCTTCTCTGAATAGGGTGAGCGGGAGGCAAGCACCTCCTCTCCGATGATCCTGTAGCTCTTCCCCTCGACGGATAAACGATGCTCGGCCGGGCAGTCTCCCGTGTGCAGCTCCTCCACCAGGCAGACCGTCGGTGCCGGCGGCTCGCGGAAACGCCCGTCCTTGAGAACTCCGACGGCCACATCCCGTTTCAGGGCCGCACGCACGCCCAGGTTCTTCAGGGGCACCAGCGCACCCTGTTCGTAGCGGCTCTCGAGCTCGACGATTCTGCCGACCGTCTCCCGCCCCACCCGCTTCACGGCCACGATCCCCGGCAATCCGGACAGCAGCTTCAGGGCTCGCGCCACGGCGCGCTGAGCCGTCGGCGTATCAGGCACCGTGTGTCTCCGCTTCCCGCAGCGGCAGCTGTTTCTGCTCTGCCCTCACCGGGCACCCCGACTTGCGAATCTCATTTGCCAGCCATTCTACAGGCAGGGATGCCCGCGGTTCAAGCCGGACGCGCTTCAAGCCGAGGTTTGACCGGCAGCCCCCCCGAGAGGGGCGGGTTCAAGGACCATCACCCTCCGCTTCCAGGAGCACGCTCACCGCAAGCTCGTAGTCCGGGCGCGTTCCGTCCCACTGAGGCAT
>JAFGQJ010000408.1 GCA_016935715.1 Spirochaetales bacterium | reverse complement strand
CTCCGCTGAGGGCCATCAGCACCACTCCCAGGAGGATCAGAACCACGGAAGCAGGAGCGTAGCGGTTGCTGCGCAACAGCAGCACGATGGCCACCGCCGCGACACCCAACAGCCAGGCCGGTGCGATCAACTTCACCGCCTCCACGGCCAACAGCACCCCGAGGGAGATCTGGATGCCGCGGATCACGGGCCGCGGTGTGACGCGGGCGATCCGGTTCATGACTCCGGTGAGCCCGAATACCAGCCAGATCACCCCCATGGCAAATCCAGAGGCGTAGACCATGGAGGGCGTCCAGCGCTGGGCGATGGCCACCACAGCCAGCACTTTCATCGGCTCGATCGGCATGGGAAGGCGATAGATGAGGCCGGTTGCCAAGTTGGCCAGCCCCATCATGACCAGAAACCCGGCCGGGTCCAAACCGCAGAACGCGATGTAGCCGATAGCCAGAGGAAAGAGCGTGCCGAAGTCACCGAAGGAACCGGCCAGCTCGCGGAGACTGAACTCGAAAGACCCGATTTTCAACAACCTCTCCCGCTCCACGAGAAAAGCAGCACGAAGAAAATTGTATCAGACAACCAGACTCTTCATCCACGGGCGACGAGACATCATCACCTCCCGTGAAGAACAACACATTGTAGCGGCAGCAAAATCGGATTAAGATC
The DNA here is from genome assembly GCA_016935715.1 of Spirochaetales bacterium. Lineage (GTDB taxonomy): Bacteria > Spirochaetota > Spirochaetia > SZUA-6 > DRHE01 > JAFGQJ01. The sequence continues at coordinate 2,033 of JAFGQJ010000408.1, read as the reverse complement.
GAAGAGGTCAGGCCGGTAATCATGGATCTGGAATGGTGGCTGAGCAGGCGGACCTTTCATCACTCGCAATTCAAAGACATCGGGAAGCTGGTGGAGCTCAAGCGGGCGCAGGGACTTACGATCAGCCTCTGCTTTCCGACACTGAATGAAGCGAAGACGATCGGCAAGGAAGTCCGGCTGTTCAAGCGGGTGCTGATGGAACGCCATCCCCTGCTGGACGAGATCATCGTGGTGGACAGCGATTCGACGGACCGCACCAGGGAAATCGCCGCCAGACAGGGTGCGCGGGTCTTTCTTGCCGACGACTGCCTGCCTGAATTGGGGCGCCTTCGAGGAAAGGGTGAGAACCTGTGGAAGAGCCTGTACCTGGTCGACGGCGACATCATCGTCTGGGTCGACTCGGATATCCGGAATATCCACCCGAAGTTCGTGTATGGATTGGTAGGCCCTCTGCTCGGGGAACCGGAGATCGGATACGTCAAAGCCTTCTACAGAAGACCTATTCGCGTAGGACGCAGGCTTCGAGCAGGGGGAGGTCGGGTAACCGAGCTCATGGTCAGACCGTTCCTCAACCTCCTGTTTCCCGATCTCACCATGCTCGCTCAACCGCTGGCCGGGGAGTACGCCGGCCGCAGGAATATCCTCGAGCGTGTCCCCTTTTTCAGCGGCTACCCGGTGGAGGTAGGGCTGCTCATAGATATCGAACGGCGCTTCGGCATCCAATCGATCGCCCAGGTCGACATGGATGTAAGAGTTCACCGGAACCAGTCCATCGAAAGCCTGCGGCGAATGTCCTACGCCATCCTCTCGGTGTTGATCAATCGCTCCGAGGAGCTCGGAAAGATCGCACTGCTCGAGGGCCTCGGTCACCAGATTCATCTGGTCAAGAGGAACGGTTCGGCGTATCTCCACCAAATAGAAGAGGTACGGGGAGAGGAGCGGCCCCCGATGATCACGATCCGGGCGTATCAGAGAAAGCAGGGCATTCCTGCCGACGATCTGGACGCCATCGAGGGTCGTGTTGATGAGACCGCCGGAGCTGTACGTGTTGCCGGTCTGTTCCAGGAATCTCTCGTACAACTGGAGCTCACATCCAGGACACGGGATGAGGCTTTGACCGAGCTCGTCGGGCTCCTCCGCAACCGGGACCAGGCGGGCGATACCGAGGCCGTTCTTCAGCAACTCAAGGACCGGGAGCAGCAGATGAGTACCGTCATCGGTCACGGCGTGGCAGTTCCACACGTAATCAGCGAGCAGGTGCTGGAGCCCGTCATTCTGCTGGGCCGGTCGAGGCGGGGGATCAGCTTCTCCTCATCCATCTTCCGGCGACCGGTGCACCTGGTATTCGTGATCCTGGTGCCCGAGAACAGGAAGGGCCGGTACCTGGGGATCCTGTCTTCCCTGGTGAAGCTGCTGAGACACCGGAAAGTGATCGACGGCCTCCTGGCCGCGAAATCCCCTGCAAAGGCCGTCTCCGTGTTGAAGAAGCACGAAGCACTCATCCGCCTGCACGGCGAGCTCGGCGTCTGAAAGGACTCGATTCCGGTCACCCTGCACCCAGCTGCCGCACCGGAAGGCTGCCCGAGGCAATGGGATCTTCGAAGACTCGAACCCCCTCCGGATCCCGTATCCCCGTCACCGAGAAAGGAAAGCGTTCACGGCCATGACGATCGCCGCCGCCAACGTGGTGAAGGCGAATATCACCTTCAGTCTCTGCGGGTTGGTCTTTATAGCGAGCTTTCCACCGATCATTCCCCCAACGACGGCCGCACAGGCGACCGGAATCGCCCAATGCGGGTCGAAATGCCCGCTGATCGCATGGCCGACAAAGCCCATCAGCGCGGTGACCGCCACCATGGCAGAGGACGTCCCGACGGCGATGCGCATCGGCACCCCGCACAGCAGCACCATGAGTGGAACCTTGAACGAACCTCCCGAGATGCCGACCGCTCCGGCGACCAGACCCGCGGCGGCGGTAATGGGGATGGCGATCCAGAGATTGACCACGTACTCCTCGTTCCCGTAGCGGCGAT
>JAFGQJ010000013.1 GCA_016935715.1 Spirochaetales bacterium | reverse complement strand
CCAAGATATCAAAATATTCCATGGAACAGGTCAACGGCAGCTATGAGGACCTGACCGAAAAATTGCTGGCAGAAGACTCCGCTGTTGGATCTGTCAATCTGAGAGCAGTACTTGACGTTCCCACATCATCCTTCTCTATAAATCTATGCCCCGGCTGTACCGGTCCTCAAACGGTTATTTGTTCCGAGTTGTATCGGCAAGGCTTGATGTCTGAGACGGTTTTCAGAGCCGATCAGGCGTTTGGTAGATATCTGGCCGAGAATGACCAATATACTCTGCTGGGTTATCACTTCTGGGCACGACCCGTCGTGGAAATGATGCAAAGTTCCAAAACTGTCACGAAGATCGTCTGCCTTATTGCAAAACCTTGGGCATTGGAGATGGCTCATCGAATGGGTGCGAGAGAAAATGGAACGGTTGTCGGTAAGGTGCTGATGATCGTTGGAATGCCCGTTTGCAGGATTATCGGCAGAGCACTAGCGGGGTCGGTTCTCGAAGGGGTGTAGGTAGACTCTATAGATGTCGCTTAATGCCTCTTAGCCGGAGTACATGGTTTCGGTTTAGATCCCGGGGATGGAGATCCTGTTTCAACTCCAGCAAGAAACGTGTCACAGGAAGGAGAAACGAGGACACAGGGGCGAGCGCTTGGACACGAGGCAAAGCCCCGGCCGGTTTGTTTTTCCCGATGGAGCAACAGTTTTTCCTGTTTTGAAGAAAACCACCGATGGACTATACTGGTCATTGGGGCAGAGCAGCAATCGCAAAGAGAGGGTTTAGAGTGGCAAAAAAGAAGGCGGACACGCAGAGAGCCAGGCTGGAGAAGGAGCTGACCGAAGCGCTCAAGCAGATCGACGAAGAAGGGCTGATCTTCCTGATCCAGCAGGCCCAGGTCCTGATCCACAACGCCCAGGTGGACAAGATCAACCGGGAGATCGTGGAGCTGGAGCAGAAGAAGCTCGGCAGCGGGAAGGGCAAGGCCTCATCCGGCAAACCCCCTGCACCTTCCGCAGCTGCGGTGGTCACGATCGATGAATCGGACAGCGGCAAGGCCTTCTTCCTGAGCCTGGGGGGCACCCGCAAGGTGATGAACCTCCAGGAGATGCGCCGGCTGGTCCGGATCTGCTATGCCGCGGAAACAAAGACCGACGCGCTCAAGCAGCTGTACACGGTCCTCTCCCGGGAGCGGGGTGACGTGCTGGCGGACGCCAAGATCAGCGGGCCGGGCAGTCCAATCCTCGAGGGGCTGTTTCACACGATCCGAAGGACCTACCAGCTGAAGGACCGCTGAGCCGGGGGCGTCCTTGCTGTTCCTTCAGGCCTCCCCTCACGCGGTGGCATCTCTATTTCTCGTGGAAGCCCGCCATGCCCTTGATCTCAGGGGCCTGACCGGTATCCTCGTCGATCCCCCGATGCACGATGGCCGCCACCCCTGTGGCCAGCCCGAAGAGATTGATGAAGCCGGTGGCGTCGGCGTGGTCGTAGGAGCTGGCGCCGAAGGAGGCCAGATCCTGCAGGTAGAGGGAGTACCGCGACCTGCGGCCCGCCACGATCACGTTGCCCTTGTACAGGACCAGGCGCACCGTGCCGCTCGTGTATTCTGAGATCCTGGCCATGAAGGCTTCCAGGCTCTCCCTCAGGGGGGTGAACCACTTGCCCGAGTACACCAGCTCGGAGTAGCGCATGGCCAGCATACGCTTGAAGTGCAGGGCGTCCGCATCCAGGGTGATCTGTTCCAGCTCCCGGATGCCTGCGTACAGGATCGTTCCCCCGGGCGTCTCATACACGCCCCGGCTCTTCATTCCCACCTGGCGGGTCTCCACCATGTCCACCCGCCCGATTCCGTTTTCCGCGCCCAGCTTGTTGAGCTCCTCCACCAGGGCCAGCGGTGCCATCTTCTTCCCATTGAGGGAGGTCGGGAATCCCTTTTCGAAACCGATGGTGATCTCCGTCTCCCGGTCGGGTGCATCCTGCGGGCTCCTGCTGCGCTGGAACATCTCCTCCCTGGGCCGGTTCCACGGGTCCTCCAGGTCCCCGCCCTCGTGGCTGAGGTGCCAGAGGTTCTCGTCCCGGGAGTAGATCTTCTCCTTGGTGATCTGTCCCAGATCGATGTCGTGCGCCTTGGCGTAGTCGATGGCTTCCTCCCTGGAACGGATATCCCACATCCTCCAGGGGGCGATCACCTTGAGGTGCGGAGCCAGGGCCTTGTAGGTCAGCTCGAAGCGCACCTGGTCGTTGCCCTTGCCGGTGCAGCCGTGGGCCACCGCGTCGGCGCCCTCCTTCAGAGCCACCTCGACCTGGTGCTTGGCCTGCAGCGGCCGGGCGATGGAGGTTCCCAGCAGGTATTTCTCTTCGTAGGTCGCTCCGGCCCGCAGGATCCGAAACAGGTAGTCCGTGACGAACTCTTCGCGGAGATCGAGCACGTACAGCTTCGAGGCACCCGAGGCCTTGGCCTTCTTCTCCAGGCCGCTCAGGTCATCCTCCTGGCCGACATTGGCGCACATGGCGATGACTTCGGCTCCCGGGTAGTGCTCCCGCAGCCAGGGAATGATGATCGAGGTATCCAGGCCTCCCGAGTAGGCGAGCACTATTTTCTTTATTGCGTCCATGATCCATTTTCCTCCAAAATTAGGTAGCGAGCTTGAGCTCCCCGGATTCGATTCTATCGAAAACCCGGGCCATGACGGTGATTCCCGTGTCGATCTCCTCCGTGGAGATGATCAGCGGCGGAGCGATGCGCAGTATATTCTGCCCGGAGCGCAGGATGAGCAGCCCCTCCTTCCTGAAAGCGGCGAGCAGCGCGGGCATGGCCTCGGCGCAGTCCCCGCTGCCGGGAAGCCGCTCCTGCAGAACCTCGACGCCCAGGAGCAATCCCCGGCCGCGTACGCCGCCGAGAAACGGATACTTCCCGGCCAGGGAGGCCAGCTTCTCCGCCAGGTACCGTCCCCTGTCCCGGATCTGGTCGATGAACTGCGGATTCGAAAGCATGTCCCAAACCCTGGAAGCCACGGCCGTAGTGACCGGACCGCCGCCGAAGGTGGTACCGTGGTCTCCCACATGGATCAGGGAGTTGATCTTCTCCGGAATCAGGACCGCCGACAGAGGCAGCCCCGCTGCCAGCGGTTTGGCCAGGGTGATCATGTCCGGCTCCAGCCCTATGCCGGCGGAGGCGTAGAAGCTGCCCGTCCGGCTCAAACCGGTCTGCACCTCATCGGCGATCAGGATCACGTCGTGCCTGCGGCACAGCCGGTTGAGTGCCGCGGCGAACTCCCCGCTCATCGCAGCCAGGCCTCCCTCCCCCTGGATCACCTCCACGATCACGCCGGCGAAGCTCCGGTCCAGCACCCTCTCCAGGCCGGCCGCGTCGTCGTACTGCACCTCCTCCACTCCCGGAATGAGGGGCAGAAAGGGGGTCTGGTACTTCGCATTCGGCGTGACCGAGAGGGCGCCCATGGTGCGGCCGTGGAAGCTGCCGGAAAAGCAGAGCAGCTTGTGGCAGCCCTCCCCCTTCCTACGCAGGGCGTACAGCCTGGCGTATTTCAGGGCCGTTTCATTGGCCTCCGAGCCACTGTTCAGGAATTGAACGGCCTGGAACTGCCCCCCGACCCCGTTCGCGTCCTGCTCCGTCCCTGCTCCCTCCGCCCCGCGCAAACCCTGTTCCTCCCGCACTCCCCGGGCGATCATCTTCCGGGCCAGCTCGAGAACCGGCTCGGTGATGTACAGATTGGAGATGTGGATCAGCTTTTTCATCTGCCGGGAGGCGATTTCGGCCAGATCCTCCCTTCCGTATCCCAAAGCATTGACCGCGATCCCCCCTGTGAAATCCAGGTACTTCCTGCCGGCGACGTCCTCCAGCCAAACCCCGTCTCCCTTGCTGATCATCAACAGCTCTGGGGAAAAACAGTTGGGAAGCGGGTGCTGCCTGATCATGGCCGCTTCGTCATTCATGTGCCGCTCCTTTCATCCTCTCGCTCTTCTCCTTCAGCTCTTCTATTGGTGAAAACAGGTTCCCATCTCCCCCTGGAGCAGAGCTCGCAGGCAGCCGCGCCCGCAGTACCGGCCGATGATCACCTGTCCCACTCCGTGCTCGAGGGCTTGCACTGCGGAGGTCGCCTTGGGGATCATGCCGCCGCTGATGGTACCGGCGGCGATCTCCCTGCGAACCTCATCCCGGTTCAGGCTCTTCAGGACCCGCTCCCCCTTCATGACGCCCGGGATGTCCGAGATGAAGACCAGGCTCTCGCTGCGGAGGCTGCAGGCCACCTCGAAGGCAACGGAGTCGGCGTTGATGTTCACCCCCACTCCCCGTTCGTCCATGCAGGTCGAAGAGAGAACCGGGAGGAAGCCCGCTTCGAACAGTGTCGATAACAGGCGTCCGTCCACCCTGGCCACGTTTCCCGTGCGGGTCTCCCTGCCCTCCACCTTGCCCAGGGTGCGTCCGGTGAAGGTCGCCCCGTCGGCTCCGCACAGCCCGACGGCGGGCAGCCCGCAGGACTGGAAGAGACGGACCAGGCGTTTGTTCACCCCGCCCGAAAGGATCATCTCCACCGCATCCATCTCTTCGTTCAGGGTGATGCGGATGCCCTCGTGGAAACGGGGCTCGAAACCCAGCTGCCTGCTGATGCGGCTGACCTCCGCCCCTCCGCCGTGCACGATCAGCAGGAACCGCTCCGCCAGCAGATCCTTCAGATCGGCGGCGAAGGGGATCAGCTGCCCGGGATCTTCCGCCGTTTTGCCGCCGATCTTTACGGTGATCAGCGGCTTTGCCGGTTCCCGAGCTTCCATTGCCTTATCCGCCATGTGCCTCATCCGCCATGCTGCTCAGATCTCGCCGGCCAGGGACAGGCCGCTGGTCTCCGGGAATCCCATCCGGATATTCATATTCTGCACCGCCTGGCCCGAGGCCCCCTTCATCAGGTTGTCGAGCACCGAAAACAGCATCAGGGTTTCCCCCTCGATCTGCCAGCCGATGTCGCAGCGGTTTGATCCGCGCACCTCCGCGGTCTGCGGGATTGCGTCCGCCCGCAGGCCGATGCAGGGAGCCCCGCCGTAGGCCGAGTGAAACAGCCCGGCTACCTCCGCCTCCGTGGTCGGTCGCGCCAGGGGCACGAATATCGTGGAGCTCATGCCCTTCCGCAGGGGAGCCAGGTGGGGCACGAACAGGATCGACGCGCCTGGCGCCTTGAAGCGAAGCTGCTCCTCCATCTCCGAGACGTGGCGATGACGCCTGCCCGCTGCGTAGGCGCAGGCGTTTTCGCTTCGTTCGCAGAACAGGTAGTCGTTCTTGAGCTTGCGGCCCGCTCCGGAGATGCCGGAAATCGAGCTCACGTGGATCTCCCCGCCGATCAGTCCCCCATCCGCGACGGGCAGCAGGGGCAGTAGCACCGAGGTGGGGTAGCAGCCGGGGTTGGCGATCAGGTTGCCCGACCGGATCGCTTCCGCCTGCCACTCCGGCAGGCCGTACACCGCCTGGCCCAGCAGATCCTCCCGCGGGGGCGGCGTCCCATAGGCGGCCTGAAAGGTCTGCGGATCTTTGAGACGAAAATCGGCGGACAGATCGATGACCACCGAGTCGGCCAGAAAGGGAGCGCAGAGGCGTGCCGATTCCAGATGGGGGAGGGCGGAGAACACGACGTCCGGCTTTCTCTCTAGAACAAACTCGAGGGTCAGCAGAGCACCATCCCCGGGGATCTTTCCCCCGGGGTCCTGAAAGCCCGGATCCACTTCGGAGAGCTTCCGGCCTGCTTTCGACGAGGACGCCGGAAGGATCTGATCCACCTGTGGATGATCCGCCAGAAGCCGCGCCAGGAGCATCCCCGTGTAGCCGGTGGTACCTAGAATGGCTGCAATCATCCTGCCTCTTCCTCCAATCCCGGTATGCGCTCCTGCAGGGCCTGCAAGAGCCGGCTGCGGGAAACTCCGTCCCGCGGAATGAGCAGGATGGTGTCGTCCCCTGCTATGGTCCCCAACACTTCCCGGATATTCAGATTGTCGATGGCGAAGGCGACTGTGGAGGCGTGGCCCGGCAGCGTCTTCACCACCCCCTGGGCGCCCGAGAACTCGATGGAGATGAAGCCTCTGCGGAAATCCTCGACTAGGCTCTTGTCGGAGCCGACCTTGCTGGCGGAATCGGAAAAGGTATAGATATACCCCCCCTTGCCGTCGGGGACCTTTCCCACCTTCAGGTATTTCAGATCCCGGGACAGGGTTGCCTGGGTGACCTTGAATCCCTCCTCCGAGAGGAAGGCAAGGAGCGTTTCCTGGCTGTTGATCCGCCGGGTCTCGATGATGTGCCGCAACCGGGCCAAACGTACCGAGCGATCCATGACATCCATCCTGTATGTTTATAATATAGAACTGTATATTTTTACAACAATCACGGAATAAAAACAAGGATAAATTCACCTCGCCCCGCGGCGGCTTGCCGAGCCCGGCGTCCCCGGGGTACCCTGTAGCCATGGAGCAGGAAACCCAACTGCTGAAGAGTCTCGGTTTTCCCGATCTTCGTTTTCACAGCGCCTTCAACCACTTCGACTTCACGCGTCCGGGCCGCCGGATCCTGGTGATCGGACCGATGGGCTCGGGAAAGACCGAGTACAGCGCCAGGGTATGGAGGGACTCTCAGGTCGCCCAGCGAAAGACCGGTTCGGTGCGGGAGATGACCTCAGCCTCCGGAGCGGATCGGCGCAAGGTCTTTTTCATCCGCTCGATCCTGGACAAGGAGCGTTTTCCCGACTATCCCTCCGACGCCCTGCCCTATCGCAACGGCTATGAACGCTGCGGGCAGTACACCGCCGACATCCGCGATTCCTTCGAGCTGGAGGCTGTGATGGCCCGCCATCCGGAGGTCGGCACCTGGATCATAGACGAGGCGGCTTTCTACGAGGAGCGTCTGGCCTACGTGGTGGAAAATGATTCCCGACGGCGGGGGACGGTGTTCATCTTTCCCTCCCTGATCCTCAACTTCCGCAGGGAGATATTCAACGCAACCGCGCGGTTGCTGCTGGAAACCGCCACCGACATCTTTCCCCTCTCCGCCTACTGCGAGCAGGAGGAGTGTCTGCAAGACTCCCTGAACACATACCGCTACTATCTGGTGGACGGCCGGGAGTGCCCGGCCCTGTATTTCGATCCACTGATCATCGTGGGGGGGGACAAGGAAAAGGTCGATCCTCGGGAGCCCAACTACTGCACCCGCTGTGACGTTCACCACTATCTGCCGGCCAAGGAGTATACCTACCTGATTCTCAAACCCCTGGGGGAGCAGGCGGCCGCGGGAGACCCTCAGCCGCTCAGAACCGAGCTGGAGCTGATTCGCAGTGACATCGAGCGCTCCAGGCTGTATCTGTTCATGAGCGAGCGCTATTTGGACGGCGGGAAACCCCAACCGATCATGATGAATGCCCTGAAGGTGCCGTGCATCGCGGAAAAGGCGTTGAGTTTTCTCTACGCCGAGCAGAACCTGGTGTCCCGGCAGCAGGTGCTCGAGCTGGTCGATACCCTCGCACTGGACCGGGAGTACCTGGAAAAACGCCTGAGGGACAACGGCCGGGTCCTGTGATGACTACCGGAAGGAAAGTGTCTGCAATGAGGCCTCCCGGCTCACCGCATCCGCCGGCCGGAACTGTGCGGCTGTTGCTCTTCCTCATCCTGGCGATGCTCCTGCCGTCCTGCACCGGGGAGCCTCCTGAGATCGTACGGGTGTTCTGGCGGCTGAATCTTGTCGAACAGCGGGAACAGGATCTCAGCTATCAAACCCTGAGCCTTTTCATCAAACCGAATGACCCGGACGGCTTCGAGGACATCGAGGAGGTGTTCCTGATCAATGAAGAGCAGGAGCTGTTCTGGCGCCTGGACGGCGAATCCTGGGCGCAGTCCGGCTCGGAGCAGGAGATATGGATCGGCAGCAATTCCCTGAAAATGCCCGACGGTGCCTCGTTCCCGGCGGGGGAGTACCGGATTCTGCTGCGGGATGTGGGGGGGGATTCGGCGGAGCAAACGATACGATTGACTCCCGTCTCTACCAGGGAGGCGAAGCGCTATCTTCCCCAGGTTACCATCGAGGGGTTACGGATCAGCGTGAAAGGTCAGGCCCCGGAGTATCAGCTTTGGGTCTATGATTCCGGCGGCCGCTACCTGGCCGCCTTTCCCGTCGGCAGGGACCCGCTCGGCCTCGAGAGCATCTACAGCTCACAACCGCCTCTGCGCGAAGGGTTCAGTTTCAAGGTGTACGGCTTCGTGGAAAACCGGAACCTCGGCGTAACCTCGGGGCCCTACTACATCAAGCCCTGACAGGCCGGTCCACGCCCGAAGCCGCGGGCGGGGTGAGCTGACGCCGTATCCTCAGGAGGACTCCCGGGTGGCCTTTTCCTTCGCCTCCAGAGCCTGGATGTCGGCGTCGATCTTTCCGATCTCGGCGACCAGCGCCTGCAGAGCATCCTTGTCGCTCTTCACCGGGGTTTTCTTCTTCTGCATCCGCAGATATGCCTCGCCGAGATCGGCCAGGAGCTTCTGCCGTTTCCGAAGGTCCGTGGTGATGCTGGCCTTGATCCCGAGGATGCGGGCGGATTTCCTCGTAGCTCTGGCCGTGGCTTTGAACACCGCGCTGATCCCCTTGCCCGCCTTCTCGGCGGCAGGAGCAACCTCTTCCCGAACTTTCTTGGTGGTCTCTGAAAGACCCTTTCTGGCCCGCTGCGCCCTGGGACCCAGCTCTTCTTTGACCTTCCTGGCTGTTTCCGAAACATGGCGTCTAGCCCGCTCGGCGGCAGGAGCAATATCGTTTTCGAACTTCTCCTGGATACCCTCGCTCAGCTCCTGGGCGGCTTTACCGAGCCGGGCCGCGCCGCTGGCGGCCCGCTCTCCGGCCTTCTTCGCCGTCCGGCTCACCTTCTCCGCCGTCTGGCTCACCTTCTCCGTGGTTGCCTTGAGATCCGGTTTGGTGGATTTAGCCGCCTTTGTGCTCTTGCCGGCTTTGCTGTCCGCTGCGCTTAGCTGAGCTGTCTCCGCCTTCTTCTCGGCTTTCTTAGCGCCTGGCTCGTTTTTCTTTTCGCTCATTCCCTCTCCTCCCCTTTCACACTTTTTATTGCTGAAAGCACGCTTGGCTGCGTTTCATGCGGAAACGGCGCGATCCCGCTTCTACCATAAAGATACAAATAGCAGAGGCATCTGTCCAATCGCAGCTGTTCTTCTTGCGTTCCCCTTCAGCGGCCGAGCTGCGCATTTCCCACATTGCCGAGGTACCCGGCTATCGCCTCCCCCACTCCCTCCTGCCAGCTGCAGGGATGGTCATGCGGTATGCGGCGGTGCAGCAGCTCGTCGGGAAAGTGGGCGCCGAAGCGGGAAAAGGTCAGCAGAAGCAGGTATCTCTTGTCTCCCAGATGTGTCGCCAGGCTCAGCACCGAACGCCTGCGCGCCGGGATCTCCACATCCAGGCGGCGGGCGTACTCGGCCACGAGGGACAGCCAGGGGACGTGCGAGTCGCAGCAGTTGAAGGCGCGATTGCTCGGCCCGGCGAGCAGGATCCGGTGGACGAGGGGGCCGAGATTGGCCGTACACATCAGGGAAACCTTGCGCCGGCCGCCGCCGCAGGTGAAAAACGTCCCATCCCGGAGCGCGCCGATGATCGTGGGTGACAGGTAGGAATCCCCCCTGCCCAGCACCGCGGGAAGCCGCAGCAGGGTGAAGCCCAGGCTGCTGGACTCGATCGTCCGCTCGGCCCGGACCTTGGATGCCATGTAGGGAACGACCGGGACGCCCCGGGCACGGCGTGTCTCGCCTTCCCTCCGATTCTCTCCCATGGTCTTCCAGCCGTAAACCGTGATCGAGCTCAGGAAGACGAAGTGGGGGACGCGGCGCTCTTCGGCCCAGCGTACCAGCCGCCGGGTCCCCTCGGCGTTTACGGCAACCATGCGCGACCGCCTTTCCCGCTGATCCACGATCCCCGCCGCGTGGGCGACAGCGTCGAAAGGACCCTCGGGGATATTTCCGAATGTTTGCGCATCGGTGAGATCCAGAAAGACCTCCCCTTCTGCGGGCGCCCGCCGGTAGCAGGTGCCGACCACCCGGTGACCCGCCGCTCTCAGATCCCGTCTCAGCGCAGCGCCGATGAAGCCGTCGCTGCCGGTCAAGAGAATGCGCATGGCCTACTATACAGGCAAAGATCGCCCCGGTGAAAGCTTCGAAAGCTTCGACCCGCAGTTCGGACTCGGGCGACGATGAACTCGCGTATATCTTCGTGTCTATGCGTATACTCATCAACCATCGTTCAAGGTCGCACTTCCGTAGGCATACAAAACGGCCTGTTCCATGCGAGTGATTTCCTCATCCGACAGGAAATCGAAGTAACTCGTGCGTTTTTGTGCTGAAAGACGGCCGTTGTTTTGGAGACAAAAACGGATGAAGAGATCGATCTGCCGGTCGGGCATATCCACGATCTCCTGTATGGCTTTCTTGGTTTTGTCGTAGTTAGCCAGGAACGCCAATTCGCTGGCGAGCTCTACATCGATGGTCTGATCAATAAATCGAAAAAGCGCTTCCGCCTGGGAAGTCATATCAATATATCGATACCAAACGGCCGTATCATTATGAACGGTCATTCGGCCTTCTTCATCGAGCGAGTATTCCACCAAGTGCATGACCTGCCGGGAGAACGCTTCTAGAGAGGCATTATAGTCGGCGGGTTTTTTCAGCATGGACGCTGAGATGGGAAACATGACGCCCTCGGGTGTGAAACCCTGTCGGGCGAGAATGTTGTGGATGAGAAAACGGTGGATTCGACCGTTGCCGTCTTCGAACGGGTGCAGATAAACGAATCCATAGGCAATGGCGGCGGCCTGAATCACAGCGGACACATCTCCGATGTTCATCCGTTGGTGGGCGGCTATCAGGCCGTCCATAAGGTCGGCCAGGTCTTCGGGCTTCGGACATGCGAAGTGGATTCTTTCCTGCTGCCAGGCGACCGTCTCGCCGACATGGTTCTGGTTTGTACGGTAATCAGATTCGCGGAATCGTACATCTACAATTCGGTTCTGAACCTCTATCAATTGCGGTTTGCTGCAGAAGTCCTCTTGCTCCGCCGTTTGAAGCAGGGCCACGAAACGCTCGGTCCTGGTCGAGGTTGGTTTGATATGTTCGATCTCAAAGGACGATTTCGTCTCCTTGGTGTAAAGGTACCTGAGCGCCCGCTTCAAAATTGCAGGAGAATAGCCGGCCACCACTTGCCGACAGCGTCCGGACAGATCGGCATTTTCGAAGTCGCATAGGGTATCGGTGCGACGAACCGTTGGGCAGAAACGATCGTTACCGAGAAGGTTATCGTTGATCCGTTGCCGCCGAACCGGTCGGCCCTGAGTGACCGTGTAGTATTCATCAGGTTTGAGCAGGTCGATGTAGTTGCCTCGCTTCAGGTCGTCCAGCGGGAGGGTTTTTCCGGTCAGGAATTCGTACAGGTACCACAAGCGCCTGGCATACTTGCCCGTCGGTGTGGAACGTATGTATTCAAGGAGATGCTCCTGCTCTACCTTCTGAAACAAGATGCTAAGGATTGCGAGGTTCGTACCGTCATATTTGAGCGCGAATTCGAGATGATCACCAAGCGTGTCCCCCGGCCAGTACTTGGACGGGTAGACCTCCTTGGTGACACCCTCACTGGAGTCTATCTGGTGGATTCCACTGGTTGTCACCAGGGACTTGTGCCAGTTCGGAATGACATCGAGGTTATACCACTCGATAAGCTTCGCATACCCAGCAGGTTTATATTTAGATTTGTCCTGATCGCTTTCCACAATGGCTTCCTCCGGAAAAACGATTACGATACAAGAATTATAGTTATATTCTGGCAAGGGTCAAGAAAACTATTTACATTGTTGCAGATTAAGGATTCCTGCTTCACCAAAAAACAGCTATGTTCCTGGTAAAGCGATTACAAACCGGCTTTCTGCAAGATTTCTCATTATACATGGTGT
>JAFGQJ010000012.1 GCA_016935715.1 Spirochaetales bacterium | reverse complement strand
GATCCCCGATTTTCGATTCCTAATCGCTGATCAGCACCGTCGCCTCGAACCGCCCCGAGCCCAGGTAGTCGACAGACTCCACCCTTCCTTTTCCGGCGGAACGACCGTCCTTCCTGATCCCGGCCAGGAGGGCCTGTTCGAGGGGTTGGGGAATCACCCCGGATCGAGGGCCCGCCGCCAGGGGGTAGGTGAAGCGGATCCGGTAGGACTCGGGGGAAGAGTTCCGGGCAGGCTGCGCCTCGGAATCCCTCACCATGTCGACGATCAGATCGTAGCCGTAGACGGTCAGCGCCCCGATGGGGTCTGTCAGTGTCTTGTTCCTGCGGACTACCCGGTACCCTCCCGTCGTGTCGAAGCGGACCTCCTGCCCCTTGACGGTAAACCCGGTCCACCGTGTTGCCGCCAGGGAGGTGGGCAGGAGGTAACGCTCCACAAACATCTCCGCGCTTTCCGCGCTCATCGTGCCGTCCAGTACCCAGAAAACCCGCGTCTCCCGCTTGCCCGGTGGGGCTTCAGTCCGGCCGGAGGGGAAAACCGAGCAGGAAAACAGGAGGAAGATCAGGATACAGACGGAGACGTATCTCGTGACATTGTTCATATCCCCCAGTATAGCCCCTCGGGATTGCGCCTGCAGGGGTAAATTTTACGGCTGTGATCGCGAGTGAATGTACCGAAAATAGAACTATCCATGACCATACTCTTCTGGATAGACGTCATTGCCCTGTGCTGCGCCGCGGTCATCGCGATTGCCCTGATCCTTACCGTTCTGGGAACGGGAATCAGACGCTCCCTCAACCAGTCCTTTGCCGCTTTTGCGGCCATGGAGGCCTGCTGGGCGATTTCGTCTCTGCTGCTGCGCCTTTCGCTGTGGCTGGAGATCGGCTCATCCCTCCTCATGGCGGAGCTGGCGACTCTGAGCCTCAGCCTGTTCAGCATTGCCCTGCTCGCCTTCGCGGTTCGCTATGTCGGCAGGCCCTCTCGCCGGCCGGACATCGCCTGCCTGATCGGCCTGGCGGTTGCAGCCGCCTCCTCTGTTTGGCTTTTTCGACACCGCATCGTCTTGGACTCCCGGCTGGTGTCCAACGGTTCCTGTACCATGCAACTCAGTCCACTCGCTCTGATGCTCTGCCCGGTGCCGATCACCTTCCTGATCTGGTCCCTGTTCCTGTTCCTGCGCAACGGCCGCCACGTCAGGGAGCGTTATTTTGCCTTCAGCGCGCTGATCCTGCTTCTCGGCATCTTTTTCGGGGGAATCCTGAATCTGGCCTTCCCCATCATGTCGATCACCAACACCGTAGGCGTCTCGTTGATCGGATTCGGCGTGATCGTCCGGCAGCTGCTCAATCCGCTGAAGGAGCGGGAGGCCAGGCTGCGGGTCGTCAACAGGATTGCCGCCGCGGTGAACAGAACCCTGGAGATCGATGTGCTGATGGAAACGGTCTATCAGGAGGTGACCCCCCTGTTTCGCTCGGACGCGTTCTTCGTTGCGCTGTACGACGAGGATACCAACGAGCTGGAGTTCCGTCTGCAGGTGGACGAAGGAATCCGCGAACCGCCGGATCGGCAGCGGTTGGGCGCCGGTCTCACTTCCTGGGTGATCGAAAACAAGAAGCCGCTGTTGATTGCGGATTTCAATCGTATCCCCCCGGATGTGCCCAAGCCGCAGCTGTACGGCACCCTGAAAATGCCCGCCTCCTGGCTCGGGGTGCCCATGCTTGTCGGCAGCAGGGTCATCGGCGTTATCTGCATTCAGACCTATCAGTCCCGCACCTACGGCGAGCAGGAGCAGTTGCTGTTGAGCACGATCGCTGACCAGGTGGCGGCGGCCATGCACAACGCCAGGCTCTACGAGACCGTGGCACGGGAGCTGTCCGAACGGCGCCATGCCGAACGGGACTTGAGGGAATCCGAGGAGAAGTTCCGCAACCTGGCCGAGCAGTCACCGAATATGATCTTCATCAACAGTCAGGGACGCGTGGTCTATGCAAATCGCAAGTGCGAAGAGGTGATGGGGTACAGCCGTGAAGAGTTCTACGATCAGGAGTTCGGTTTTCTCACCCTCATCGATCCGCAAGACGTGGATCGGATAAAGAGCATCTTCACGAGTCATTTGGCCGGGGAGGAGGTTCCGCCCTACGAGTACATGCTGCGCACCAGGACGAACCAGCGCCTGGATGTGATCATCAACACCAAGCTCATCAACTACGGCGATCAGCAGGCTCTGCTCGGCATCGTCACCGACATCAGTGCCCGCAAGCGAACCGAGCGGCTGCTGCAGGCTCTGAACAGTGCCAGCGCGGCCATGGAACAGGCTCAGTCGGCGGAAGCGGTGTTCGTGACCGCGGGGCAGCGATTCATGCAGTTCGGATTCCATTCGGTGGTCTTTCTGCTCGATGAAGAGCGGCAAACCCTCGACCTTGCCTACACCAGCTACGATGCTGCGATTCTGGAAAAATTAAGAGGATTGATGCGGATCGATCTGGATCTGGTCTCTCTTCCCGTGGTGGAGGGACAGGCGCTGGCCGAGGTGGTCAGAGGCAGGCAGGCGATATTCAGCACGGCTCGGGAGTCGTTCCAGCGCAGCTTCGCGAAGCTGGAGCCGCCTCTGATCGACCAGATTCTCGAGGTTGTGAAGGTATCCCAGGCCGTTTCGGCTCCCATGGTGCTGGAGGACCGGGTGCTGGGCATGCTGTCCGTCCAATCCAGGGATCTCGGTTCCGATGACATTCCCACTGTTACGGCCTTCGCCAACCAGATGGCCATGGCCTGGAGAAAGGCGAAGCTGGTGGAGGATCTCAGGGAGAGCCTGGAGGAGCTGCAGGAGACACAGGAGCAGCTGCTGCAGGCGCAGAAGATGGAGGCGGTGGGAAAGCTGGCCGGAGGCATCGCCCACGATTTCAACAATCTGCTGACCGCGATCAAGGGATATACCGAACTGCTGTTGCGGCGCACCGACAGCGGCGATCCGTCTTACAGCGACCTCGAGGGGATCAAAAGGGCTTCGGAACAGGCTGCGCGCCTGACCCGCCAGCTGCTCGCCTTCAGCCGCAAGCAGGTCCTGCAGCCCCGCAACATCAATCTGAACGACATCATCCTCAAGATGCAGGAGATGCTGCAGCGGCTGATCGGTGAGCAAATAGAGCTGGTTGTCGAGTTGCAGGAGGATCTGTATACGGTCCTGGCGGATCCCGGGCAGATCGAACAGATCATCCTGAACCTCATCGTCAACGCCCGGGACGCCATGTCCGGCGGCGGCACGCTGAGCCTCGAGACGGCCAATGTCGTGGTCGGGCGGAAGAGCTCCCCGGCGACACTGGCAGTGGCCGACGGCGAGTATATTGCGCTGACCGTGCGCGACACGGGAAGCGGCATGGATGTGGAAACCCGACGCCGGCTGTTCGAGCCGTTTTTCACCACGAAAGAGACGGGCAAGGGCACGGGGCTGGGGCTGGCAACGGTGTACGGGATCGTGCACCAGAGCAACGGAACGATCCTGGTGAACAGCGCGCCGGGTGAGGGAACGAGCTTCACCATCTATCTTCCCCGGAGGAAGGGAGCCGCGGAGACAAAGGCCTCTGCGGAGACAAAGGCCGCCGCGGCCGGGCCCGGGGAGAGGCTTTACGGCAGCGAAACGATCCTCCTGGTCGAGGATGAACAGATGGTGCGACAGCTGGCCGCCAGGGTGTTGGGGGAATACGGGTACACGGTACTGGCTGCCGCTCGTGGAACCGAGGCGCTCGAGATCGCGGCCGGGCGCTGCGAACCGATTGAGCTGATGATCACCGATGTGATCATGCCGGGAGGCATGAATGGAAAACAGCTTGCCGATCGCCTGGCCGAAACTCGACCGGAGATGAAGGTCCTGTTCATCTCGGGATACGCAGACGCGGGTCTTTTCTCCTCTGCCGGACAGGATGGCCGGATCCAGTTGCTGGAGAAACCGTTCGCTCCTCTCGTTCTCATCCAGAAAGTTCGGCAGTTGCTGGACAGCGGCTAGCTGCCGGCGAGAGCTCAGAACAGGTACCCCATACCGAAGTTCCTGAAAAGCTGCCCGGAGAGCCAGTTGCGCGGATGCGGGTTTCCGGCCTGCTTCATTCGGATCGGGGAATTGACGATCCGCATCTGCCCCTTCTCCATTCGTTGATGGATCTCCGGCTGATAGAGATTCATGTTTTCGATGATGATGCCGCGGCGGTAGTTGAGGTGCACGTACTGCACGCTCCCGTCCTCGGAGACGTTCATGACCATGCCCACGTGGGTCAGCGGATCATTCCAGCGTCCGTCTTCGTTTCGGTCGTAGGTGTTGTCCCAGAAGATGATGTCCCCCGTGACGGGAAGACGAGTGTAGTACAGAAGACCCTTCGCTTCCAGGCTCTTGTACAGCCGGCTCACCCCGTTGCCCGTGTACCGGTTGAAATCCCGGGCCAGGTCGATCCCGGCATAGTAGTAGATGGCCAGCACCGCCCCGGTGCAGTCCATGTTGAAGCGTTTCCCCCGAATGATCAGCTCATCTTTGCCCAGAACATAGTTGCCCCCTTCGGCCAGTTTCCGGCGCAGGTCTTCGGTTTCCCCGGCGGCAGGATTGATCCCTTCCCGGGCAACCCGGGAAGGTACCATTACGCAGGAGCCGAGAACGGCCAGCAGCAGGGCGGGGACAACGGCTCGGCGGATGTGCTTCATCGGTCGGGACCCTTTCGTAACGTCATCTATAATTACTATATCGGTCCGGTCGAGAAATCCACTAGCCGGCAGGGGGGAAATGCCGCGACAACGGATTCTCGCAGTTCCCGGCGAGGTGCGGGCGGCGGGCCGCGCTGCGGTCGTTATGAGGCTTGCCCAGGCGGCGGAATCTCAGGTACCATGCCCTGCGAACGGATCGTAGTGGTGATGGCGGACAGGCGTCTGACGATAGTGACCGGACCCATCGACTCCGGAAAGACCCGCTGGTGCCGCCGGCTGGCCGCCGGGCATCCCGGTTGCGCCGGGTTGCTGCTGGCCAAGATCTTCCGGCAGGGAAAGAGGATCGGTTACGACGCCGTGCGGCTGCCGCTCTCCGAGACGATTCCCTTTGCCCGGCTTGCCGGAAACGAGCCGCCGGGATGGAGAGTCGGCGGGAGGGTGGGACGGTTCCTCTTTTCAGCAGAGGGCCTGCAGGCTGGGAATTCCTGGCTGATCGAGGCGGCCGGCGGCGCAGGTCCGATCATCGTCGATGAGATCGGCCCCCTCGAGCTGGAGGGGGGAGGGTTGTCCGCCGGACTGCGTGCGGTGCTGGCTTCGGAGCTCCGGCTGCAGCTGTACATCGTCATCAGAAGCGGCTTCGTGGAGGAGGTCTGTGCCCGCTTCGGCATCGGGGGCTACAGCCTGGTGGAGATCGCAGGGGGATCCGGAACACACGGACCCGGAACGCACGGGCCCGGGAGAAACTTGAACCGAAGCTGAAATCCGGGTAGCATCCACTATGCATCTGACCACCCGCCAGATCATGTATCCGGAGGGGGACAGCCGGGAGATCGAACACACCCTGTCCATCAATCAACTGGTGGACATCAACGGTTATCCCCTGACGCCTCCCCTGCCCACGGCAAGGATGATCGTCTACAGGGTGTTTCGCATTGCCACGGAAAATCTGAAGGGGGAGGACATCACCCGCTACTACCTTGAACAGCTCTGGCGGGATGAGCTGGAGGAGCATGTCCTATGATCGAGTTGCCGATTTATTTCTGCGGAGCAGACAGCGGTCGCTCCTACACCGTAGCGCCGAGCAAGATCATCGCCCTCGGGCTTAACTACCGCGATCACATCGCGGAAAGCGACCAGGTGAATGTTCGAGGATTTACCAAGGAAATCCCGCAGGAGCCCATCCTGTTCCCGAAGACACCCAACACGCTGATCGGACCGGATCAGCCTATCCTCATACCCGCTTTCGCCAGAAGCTACGGCTTCCCGGATTTTCGCGTGGACTACGAGGCGGAGCTTGCCGTCATCATCCGGGATCGCTGCAAGGACGTGGAGCCCGGCGAGGCCTGGGACCACATCTATGGATTCAGCTGCTACAATGACGTGAGCCAGCGCAACATACAGAATGCGGATCGCTCCGGTTGGTTCCGGGGCAAGTCCTTCGATACCTTCGGGCCGATCGGCCCTTGCATCGTGCGTCCCGAGGATCTGGGGGATCCCCAGAGCCGCGACATCCGCTGCCGGTTGAACGGCAGGACCGTTCAGAGCTCCAATACCAGCTACATGATCTTTTCGATTCCCGAGGTTCTCTCCTTCGTTTCCAGGAATTTCACCCTGGAGGCAGGGGACATCATCTCCACCGGGACCCCGAGCGGTGTGGGCCCGATGCAGGCGGGGGACGTGGTAGAGGTGGAGATCGAAGGCATCGGTGTCCTGCGCAATCCCGTGCGGGATGAGTAGGCCTTTGTCGGGCGCGGCAGCGATGTCCGGAAGGATACGTTCACGTCTGCATTCCCTTCTCATCAAGAGGACCGATCGAACCGCGGTCCAGCTGCTCCGTTCGATTGCGGCCTCCCACCTGGGATTCTGGGCGGATTTCGGCACCCTGGCTCTGCTCACCGAGATCGCGGGGCTCTACTATCTGGTGTCTGCCGTTTTCGCCTTTGTCGCCGGCCTGGCCGTGACCTACCTGCTGAGCGTGCTGTGGATCTTCAAACATCGCCGGATCAAGAGCCGCATCGGTGAGTTCATTGCCTTTGGCATGACCGGAGTCATCGGCATGGGGGTCATGGTCGCCTCGATGTGGTTCTTCACGGAGATCCTCCGCCTGCACTACCTGATCTCCAAGACCGTATCCAGCGTTCTGGTGTTTGCCGTGAATTTCACTATAAGGAAGTATATCCTGTTCCGTCCGGGCAATGCCGAGGAGGACGGGGCGGCCGATGGAGCGCGTCCGCGGTGAATGCGCAGGCGGTTGCCAGTAAGGGGCGCTGCTGGTTATGATGGGTCCATGCGCGAAGAGGCGAGGGAAACAGATCCCGCAGACAGGACTGGAGAAATCAGCAGGGACGATCACTGTTTCTGCTGCGGGAAGCAAAACAGCCGGGGGCTGAAGCTCGAGTACCGCTATCCGGAGCGGGGACGCGCGGAAACCGAGTGTACCATCCCGGACTATTTCACCGGGTGGAGAAAGATCACCCACGGAGGCTTCCTGGCCATGCTGATGGACGAGACCATGGCCCACTCCTGCATCAGCGAAGCGGTAAACGGGGTGACCGTGGATATCCAGATCCGCTACCTCAAACCGGTGGAGGTGGGGCAGCGGATACGGGTCAGCGGCCGGGTCACCCGGGTGAAATCCCGAATCATGGAAACCGAAGCCAGCATTCGCGATCAATCGGGACAGACGGTGGCCACAGCCAGCGCACGGTTTCTCAAAATGTAGGGGGAAGAGAGGAAAACATCATGGACGTATATGCAGCGATTCGTGCCCGCAAGAGTGTTCGCGCCTATCTCGACAAACCGGTTGAAAAGCAGAAGCTGGAGCGGGTGCTGGAAGCCGCCAGGCTGGCTCCTTCTGCCAGCAATCGCCAGGAGTGGCGCTTCGTGGTCGTCACCGATGGAGAACGACGGCGCCGCCTTGCCGAGGCGGCGGCGGGG
>JAFGQJ010000407.1 GCA_016935715.1 Spirochaetales bacterium | reverse complement strand
CCGGCGTACTGTTGACCGTCCATAACGTGAAGAAATACTTCCCCATAAGGGGTGGGATCTTCTCGAGGGTAAAGGGGAACGTCCAGGCCGTGGACGGGGTGAGCTTTTCCCTCGGGAAAGGCGAAATTCTCGGCCTGGTCGGAGAGTCGGGGTGCGGGAAGACCACCCTGGGACGGTTGGTTCTCCGGCTCCTCGATCCCACCGCCGGAGAGGTGTACTTCGAGGGCATCAACCTCGTGGACATGAGCAGGGAACAGTTGAGGGTCGCCAGGCGCCGCATGCAGATCATTTTCCAGGATCCCTTCGCCTCGCTCAATCCCCGCATGTCCGTTCAGGACATCATAGCGGAGCCTCTCCGTGTTCACGGGGTGGCCGCCGGCGCCGAGAAGAAGAAGCGGGTCTGCGATCTGCTGGAGACGGTGGGTCTGGATCCTGCCTACCGCAGGCGCTATCCCCACGAGTTCAGCGGCGGCCAGCGGCAGAGAATCGGAATCGCCAGGGCCCTTGCTTTGGATCCCATGCTCATCGTGTGCGACGAGCCGGTCTCGGCCCTGGATGTGGCCATCCAGGCGCAGATCATCAACCTTCTCGAGGACCTGCAGGCAAGGTTCGGCTTCTCCTACCTGTTCATCGCCCACGATCTGAGCGTGATCAAGCACATAACCAACCGGGTTGCGGTCATGTACCTCGGAAAGATCGTGGAGCTGGCCGCGACCGAAGAGCTCTACTCCCACCCCCTGCACCCCTATACCGAAGCGCTGCTCTCCGCCGTTCCGGTTCCCGATCCCACTCTGGACCGCAAGCGGATCATCCTGGAGGGAGACGTCCCCAGTCCCGTGAATCCTCCTTCGGGGTGCCATTTTCGAACCCGCTGCCGGTACAGGCAGGAGATATGCAGCCGTGTGGAGCCCGAGCTCGAGGACAGCGGCAACGGCCACCTGGTGGCCTGTCATTTCAGGGGGTAGGGAAACGACTGGAAAACTGATCGAATGCGTACCGAACTTCAGCGAAGGGCGAAGGCAGGAGGTGGTGGAAGCGATCGTCGCTCCGTTTCGGGACAGGAAGGGGTGCGGGCTCCTGGAATACCGGGCGGACCCGGACCACAACCGCCTGGTGGTCAGCCTTGCCGGGCAGCCGGGCCCGGTGCTGGAGGCCGTCCTGGAAGCGGGCAGGGTGGCCGTGGATCTCATCGATCTGGAGAAGCACAGCGGCTCCCACCCCCGCATCGGAGCGGTGGACGTGATACCCATCAGCCCGCTGCGCAACATCGCGATGGAGGAGTGCGTCGAGCTGTCATGGCAGCTCGGCCAGCGCTTCCACGAACAGACCGGCGTGCCCGTGTACTTCTACGAAGAGTCGGCGCGGAGGCCGGAGAGGAGGCGGCTGGAGGTGATCCGCAGGGGGCAGTACGAGCTGCTCAGGAGCGAGGTGGGCAAAGCGGAGAGGCAGCCGGACGTGGGGGAAGCGAAGCTCCATCCCACAGCCGGCGCGACCGCCATCGGCGCCAGGAAGCTCCTCATAGCCTTCAACGTGAACCTGGGCACCGAGGACATGAGCGTGGCCGAATCCATAGCGCGCGCCGTGCGGGCATCCAGCGGCGGGCTCTGTTCGGTGAAGGGAATAGCGGTCTCCCTGAAAGAGCGGCGGCTCACCCAGGTGAGCATGAACATCGTGGATTTCGAAAGCAACCCGCTGTACCGGGTGACCGAGCTCATCCGCGCCGAGGCGAAGCGGTGGGGCGTCCCGTTGGTCGAAACGGAGGTCTACGGCATGATACCTGCCAGGGCGGTCCTGGACAGCCTCTCGTACTACCTGCAGGCAACGGGCCTCGACTCAGGACAGCTCATCGAGTCCCGCCTGCTGGACCTGCTGGCCGGGGAGCCCGGGGAGCCGGGAGAGCCGGGGGAGCAGCCGGATGATGAGCGCCGATAACGGAGGTGTGCCCATGCAGGCGGGGAGTGCCGGGAAGCTTTACCAGCTTTCAGTGGAGCAGTTCATCGAGAGGCTAGCCTCGGCCGAGCCGGCCCCGGGCGGGGGGAGCGCCGCGGCCCTGTGCGCAGCCCTGGCCTCCGCACTGGTGCGCATGGTGGCTTCTCTCACCGTGGGACGGGAGAAGTACCGTGAATCATGGGAAGCCCTGGAACCGCTCGTGGAGGACTCGCAGCACCTGGCCGCCCGCCTGCTCGAGCTCGTGGAAGAGGATTCGGCGGCTTACCTGGGTGTCGCCGGAGCGCTGAAGCTCCCCAGGGCGAACAGCGGGGAGAAGGAGACGAGGCGCGCGGCAATCCAGGCGGAACTGAAGAAGGCGACCCTGGTTCCCATGGAAACGCTCCAGACCGTGGCGAGGGTGATGCGCATGGCGGACAAGGTCTGCAGGCTGGGAAACAGCAACGCCCGTTCCGACGCCGGCGCTGCAGTTCAGCTGGCGCGGGCGGCCGCGGTGATCGCCTCGTACAACGTGCGCATCAACCTGTCCGGAATCACGGACAGGGAGTTCGTGGCCCGATGCAGCCGGGAGGAACGGGAGGCACTGGATCAGGCGAAGAGCTCCTTCGTGAACGCTCAGGATGCGCTGGCGGAGCTCTTCGGCGAACGGATCTGGTAAGGGCTCCGGGCAGTTCCCGCAGCCGCGTTACAGAAGCGCCCTGATCTCTCCGTCCTTGCGGATGACTACCTGGCTGACCGAGACGATCGCGGCGGTCTGCACGTCGACGATGCGGCAAAACACCACCACGGATTCGCTCAGCTCGATGACCGTTCCGGTGATCATGTAGCGCGCGCCGACCAGCTCCCCGATCTCGATCGCGGTGTTGGTCTCCACCAGGTCAGAGGGCTCTACGGCGTTCACCCTCAAAGCTCGTTCCATCACTCCGGGGGCTACCACAGAATACCCCCGCCGGCTCACCAGATCCGCCAGTGCGGATTCTGCCTTGTTGTTCAGCACATCCAGCAGCTTCACCGAACGGCCGTCTCGAAAGCTGAACCCGTTGACCGCAATTTCACCCCCTTCGCGGTTCCCGAGCTCGAGCAGCAATTCATCGAAGAGGTTATCCAGATGCTCGTCCAGGGTCCGCTCCTCGACTACGGGGCGCATCTCCGCGTGCTCCGCGATCTGCCGGGTTTCCGCCTCCGTCAGATTTGCCTCGGAGCTCATGATGTCGATGTACCTGTCGAGCATCGAGATCTCGTTGACCAGGCTCTGATCTCCCAGGCGAAGCTGGGCGTTCGCGAGCTCCTGCTTTACCCCGTAGGTCAGATACAGAGCTTCCCGGACTTTTCCCCCGTAGTAACGGGCTCCGATCTCTTTCAGTCCCCAGGCATAGCGCAGAACCGCCGCAGCCCGGAGCACGGTTGCATTGGAAAACCCGCTCACCGGATCGACTATCGGCACGAACTTCACCGAAAATTCGACTGGATCCAGGGATACCGGGTTTCCCCGCATGTCGGTGTAGGTGCCCGTGAGCCGGGCGATCGTCCTGACTCCCTCCCGCTCCTGCATGGGAACGAACGCCTGGATCACGATCGTCTCATAGTCTCCCAGGTTGATCGTCGGGATGAAGAACTTCAGTGGCTGCCTGATCATGAAATTTCCGGCAGCGTCGAACTTTTGGATTCGCCGGTGCCGCGCGTCGCCGACCAGCAGGTTCCCGAGTTTGTCCACGGCAACCGCCGTGATGGTGCCGAAGGCCTCATCCCTCCTTCCGAAACCGCCCCAGTCTGCGATGTGGGATCGATCGATGCCGAACTTTCTCACCAAGCCGCTGCGGTCGTCCGCGATGTAGATGTTTCCCTCCTCGTCCACCGCCACTGCGACCGGAGAAACACGCAGACCCGCGGGTTCCACCTTCGAGATGAAGGTTCCGTCGGACTCGAAGATCTGCAGCCGCTCGTTGCCGGGGTCCGCCACGTAGACATTCCGGTATGCGTCGACGGCCAGGCCCGCGGGGCCGTCAAACTGCCCGTCTGCGGAACCTCTCTCACCCCACAGGGTGATGAAGCTCCCGCCGGCATTGAATTTCTGTATGCGGTGATTTCCCGAATCCGCCACGTAGACGTTGCCCAGTGCATCGACGGCGACGCCCATCGGACGGTTGAACCGTCCCCTGCTTTTTCCCGGGCCGCCCCATTGGCTCACGAAACGTCCGTCTGCGTCGAACTTCTGTATTCTGTGGTTTCCCGCATCGGCGACGTACACGTGGCCGGCGGCATCCACGGCAATACCACGCGGCTCGAAGAAACGACCCTCCATCTCGTCCTCCTGGCCGCTCTCATCCGCATTCCAGTCTCGTCTGCCCGTACGCCCCCACTGAGTGATCGATACCCCGTCAGCGGTGAATTTTTGGATTCGATTGTTTGCATCGTCGGCCACGTACACGTTTCCCGCCGCATCCGCAGCCACTGCGAAGGGCACGGAGTCACCTCCCCGTTCATAGAGCTCCCACAGCCCCTCGATCTTGGAATGAAATCCCCAGGTCCTTACGTTTTGCAGGTTCTCGAGGAGGTGCAGCTGCAGCTCTATATTGCGGGCTGCAGGGATCACCATCCGGATGAAATCCTCCCCGAAGATCTCGTCGATCTTTTCGCGACTGGAAAGGAAGCGGGCGCCCCCGCCGGCGCGTTCGGCCAGCTCCCTCAGGAATTGGATGTCACAATCCTCCCCCATCCCTATGGCCGTCACGTTGACGCCTATCTCGCGGTATACGTCCGCAATACCGAATATCTCCTCGACCTTCCCGACTCCGTCGGTGAGGAGAAGCACGCGGTTCACGTAATCCTCGCTGTAGTTGGAGAGCGCCTGCCTGTAGGCCAGCTGCAGTGCGGACTTCACGTTGCTGCCTCCCCCGGGCTCGAGGGAGTGAACCGCCTCCGCGAGTCTCCTCCGAACCGTGTCGTCGTTCATTCTGGTCGGCGGGAACACGGTCCTGGCGGTATCGTCGAAAACGACCAGCGACACGTAGTCCTTGCTCCTGATGGTTTTCATGAATGCGTCGAAGGATTCCTTGGCCCAGCTCATCTTGTCTTCCTGATACATGGAGCCGCTCTTGTCCACGACGAACACGTGGTTCATCACGGGCATGTCCTGGAAGGTCGGTCTTCGTCCCTGAACCGATATCAGGAATATCTCTTCCTGGCCTTCGGTGGACAGCTGCCTGTGACCCGCATGGAAGCGTACGCCGAAGGAACCTTCGGGATCGGGATACCCGTAATCCACCGCCGAAACGTACGAGTCTTCGAAGATCTCCTCCGCCGGTATGATGATCCCCTTGCCGGCCAGATACTCGCCTCGCTCTACGGTGGCCATCTCCCCTTCACCCCCCGCCCAGAGAAGCGCGCCCGAAGCGGCGAGCAAGACCAAGACCCCGATTTTGACGTTCATCCCTGTCCTCCTCTCATCCCCCCGATACCCATGCCGGCATCGGCGCATCCGATCATCGCGCGGCACCCTGGCCGCTCAAGCGCTCGACGACCTCGGTTTGAT
>JAFGQJ010000406.1 GCA_016935715.1 Spirochaetales bacterium | reverse complement strand
GTGGAGCTGTTCCCCGTGCCTCCTCCCCCGGGAACGGATTTCTCCTTTTCCTCGTCCCTGGCTCTGACCGCGCAGCTGTACGTCTCCTCGGCGAATCTCCTGAGCGAGGATGAACTGGTACCGGAGGAGTCGTACTACAGTCTCTTCCACCTGAACGGATCGCTCGGCGACTCCGGATTGCTGGGAGATGAAACATCGGCGGAGCAGGCGCGATCCATCGGGGGAGCCAGGCTGAGCAACGGCAAGGGGATCATCGGATACGAGACCGGGGCGGGTGCGGGACTGTTCTATCCGCGCAATATCCTGCCGATCCTGGAGGGTGCGCTGTCACCCTGCACCATCACCTTCAAGCTCGCAGCGGCGCGGGAGAACAAAGAGCGCAACCTGATGACCATATCCGACCGCGCCGGGGATTTTCGTTTCCAGGTCGCCTTCGATGCGGAGGGGCAGCTGGTCGCCACGATCACCCTCGGTGATTCTCAAGCGTACCTGCCGTCCGGGATTTTCGATCTGAAGCCGCAGCAGCACCATCGCGTCGACCTCTCCCTGGTACCCTCCGCCGACCGCCTCCAGGCGATGTGGTTCCTCGACGGACTGCAGACCGCTTCCGTGGCGGCTGCGCCTCTACCCGCTGAGCTGAGCCAGGAGGGAGAAACCCTGGTTTCCGGGGACAATGGATTTGCCGGGATCATCACCGAGCTGGGCGTGTACTACAAGGATCCCCTGGACAGGCCTTCCGTGGATCCCGCGATCTACCGGGAAGCGATGAGAGAGAAATACGGCCAGAGCCGTCTGGTATTGGCGGAGGGTTTCGAAGGCCTGTATCTCCCCGATCCGGACAGCTGGAGGCTGCAGTCTGCCGCCCCCGCCGTCCTGGCGGAAGGCAGGCTGACTCTACCGGCCGCTTCGCGACTCTCGCTCCCCTACTTCGACCTTGGAGGGGAGGACACGGAATTCCTGGTGGAGTTCTTCGGAGAGATTCCGCCGGGAAGCGCGATCGCCCTGCAGTGGGAAGGAGCGGAGGATCCCTTTCTGCTCATCGATCCCACGGGGGAGCTGCTGCCCGGAGACGGATCGGGAGAAGCCGGGGAGTTTTCTCCCGTTGATTCGAATCTCAGCCTGACTCTCTCCACTCTGGGCGTGGTTCTCCAGACGGCGGATGCCCCGATCCGCTATCCTTTCCAGAATCCCGCAGACAGCGACACCTGGCTCACCGTAACCCTGCGCAGCCCGGACAACAAGGGCGAGATCGAGATCGACACCATCCGCATCGTTCGCGAGCAGAGCGCATCTTCTCAAACAAATTGAGGTCAGCGACAAGTTTCGTCAAAATCTGATTCCCGCCTCGAGTAGCAGGCTCTACAGCAGACGATCGAGCTGACGGCGAATCGCCCGGATGTGCTCCGGATTCGTGCCGCAGCACCCGCCGATGATCGAGGCCCCCGCATCGACCAGCCGGGGAACCCACCCGGCCATGTGCTCGGGGCTCTGCCTGAACACCGTCACCCCGTTCTCGATCCGGGGCAGACCCGCATTGGCCTGGATGAGAATGGGCTTGTCCGTGTTGAGGCGGAACTCGCGGGCGATCGGCACCATCTGCTCGATCCCGTTGCCGCAGTTGGAGCCCAGAACATGGGCGCCGGCCTCGGAGAGTTTCTGCGCCGCGCTGCGGCAGTCCACTCCCATGAAGGTGCGGTAGCCCCTGGGAGTGTCGTTAAAGGTCATGGTGGCCATCACCTCCACTTCTACCGAAAGCTCCGCCGCTACGGCCTTGGCGGCCTGGAGCGCACACACCGCCTCTTCCAGGCAGCTCATCGTCTCCACGCAGAGAATCCGTATTCCCGCCTTCAGGAGTGCCCGGATCTGCACGGCAAAGGCCTCTCTCATCTGCTCCTCGCTCAGGTCGCCCATCGGGGGGAGGAACTCCCCGGTTGGTCCGACCGACGCCGCCACCAGCTTTCCGGGAGCCCCCTCCAGAGACAGACGCGCCCCCGCTTCGTTCAGCTCTGCGGTCCTGTCCATCAGTCCGTGACGCCGGAGAGCCAGCGTCGATCCGCCGAAGGTGTTGGTCAGCACTAGATCCGATCCGGCTTCGGCGTAGGCGGCTGCCACCGAACGGACTGTCTCCGGTTGTTCCACGTTCCAGAGCTCCGGGCAGCTGCCGGCCTCCAATCCCTTTTCCTGCAGCAGCGTCCCCCACGCACCGTCTGACAGGAGGAGCCGTTTTTCCTCGAGTTTCTGCAGAAGCGCACCCATAATCACTCCTCGTTGACAAGAGTATCCCGCAAAAGGCCCTCTTCGGCTACCCGCCGCTTGACACAGCTTACCACAATCTGTATAAATATATCAAGATATTTTGATATAATATGAAGGAAGCGACTACCGGCGGAGCCCTGCGCTATTTCAAAGCCTTGAGCGACGAAACCCGCCTGCGCCTGCTGAACATTCTCTGCTTTCAGGAGTTCAACGTGCAGGAACTGATGGGGATTCTGGAT
The DNA here is from genome assembly GCA_016935715.1 of Spirochaetales bacterium. Classification (GTDB taxonomy): domain Bacteria; phylum Spirochaetota; class Spirochaetia; order SZUA-6; family DRHE01; genus JAFGQJ01. The sequence continues at coordinate 810 of JAFGQJ010000406.1, read as the reverse complement.
ATGGGACAGTCCCGCATCTCACGGCATCTCAGGGTCCTGCAGGATGCGGGTCTGATCGAGTCCAGGCGCGACGGGGTGTGGGCCTTCTACCGGGCTTCGGACCGGAACCCGGGCCGTCGATTCTCCGAATCGATCCGCTACCTCTTCGACGGGCAGAACATCTACCAGGAGGACCTGCAGGCCGCCGGGGCGTTGATCCGGACCGGCAAACAGCAATCGCGGCGCTTCTTCGATTCCGTCGCCCCAGACTGGGAGATCATGAAGCGCAGCGTGATCGGAGACCTGGATCTGGTCGGGACAATCATCGGGCTCATGCCACCTGCCCGAAGCGCGGCGGATCTGGGCTGCGGAAGCGGTGCCCTGCTGGAAAGGCTCGCCGACACGGTGGAAACGGCGATCGGCGTGGACAGCTCCCGGGAGATGCTGGCCGAGGCCGCCAGGCGCCTGAAGGGCAGGGCTCAGCCGGCGGATCTTCGCATCGGGGAGCTGGAACACCTGCCTCTGAGGGACGGCGAAACGGAGGTCGCGATCATCAACCTGGTTCTCCACCATCTTCGAAACCCCCGGGAGGGCCTGCAGGAAGCCCGCCGCGTACTTTCGGAGGGGGGAACCTTGATCGTGGCCGATTTCTGCAGGCACGACCAGGAGATGATGCGCAGCCGCTACGGGGATCGCTGGCTCGGATTCGACGACTCGGAAATGGAAAGGTGGCTGGAGCAGGCGGGGATCCGGGTCGACGAGCATCGCCGCTTTCCCGTGCGCAGGGGCCTGGAGGTGTTCCTCTACAGCGGCGGCAAACGGGAACCGTCC
>JAFGQJ010000405.1 GCA_016935715.1 Spirochaetales bacterium | reverse complement strand
GACAAGAATCTCGCCACGATGCTGCAGTCGAAGCTCGATGCAGTCCTCCACAAAATCAGGGAATGAGGCGATGGAGAAAGAAACGATCCTGAAGGTTATCCAGGCTTATGTGCACAAGATGCCGGCGCTGCCGGTGACGGTGGCAAAAGTTCTGGAAATCACCAACAATCCCAAAACCTCCCCGGCGGATCTGAACCAGATTATCAGTCTTGATCCGGTTCTCATGGGCAAGGTGATGAGACTGATCAACTCTGCGTATTACTCGCTCCCGAACCAGATCACGTCCCTGGTACGGGCCATCATCATGCTGGGCATCAACACGGTCAAAAACCTGGCTTTGAGCACCGCAGTTCTCGGGACCCTGGGGCGGGCCAGCGATTTCCAGGCCCTGAACATGGAGGGTTTCTGGCGACATTCGATAAGCGTCGGTGTAACGGCCAAGCTCATCGCCACCCACAGGAACGTGGATCCGAAAATCCGCGAGGAGTACTTCATAGCGGGACTGCTGCACGACATCGGCAAGATCCCCCTGAACAACAAGCTGGCCCAGGAGTACGTGCAGGCGATCTCCACCACCGACCGACAGCACACACCGCTGTACAAATCTGAAGAGCAGATCATGCTGGTGAATCACGCCATGGTGGGGAAGCTGATCATCGAGAACTGGAGGCTGGGGGAAAATCTCTCCGATGCGGTGACTTTCCATCACACCCTGGGGGAGTATACGGGAGGCCACCGGGATGTGGTTCTTACGGTGGCGATCGCGAACCTGTTCAGCAATACATATGAGCTGGGATTCTCCGGTGACCGCTATCCCGAAGAGCTGCCGGCGGAGGTGCTGCAGGAGATGGGAGTCGACTGGAATTACCTGGAGGGGCTCGAGGATTCGGTCAAAGCGGAAATCGACAAAGCCCAGGTTTTTCTGCAGGTTGCCCGCTGACAGGAGTTGAACGAGTGTCGATACACGTCAGATTTTGGGGAGTCAGGGGTTCCGTTCCCTGTCCGGGACCCAAGACCGTGAAGTACGGAGGCAATACCTCCTGCCTGGAGCTGCGCTTCGGGGAGGAGGAGCGCCTGGTGGTGATCGATGCCGGAACCGGAATCCGGGAGCTGGCCGCTCACGTCATGAAGACGGATCTTCCCAGGGGGCCGATCAAGACCGAGCTGTTTCTGACGCACACCCACTGGGATCATATCATGGGATTTCCCTTTTTCATTCCATTGTTCATTCCCAATACGGAGCTCAAGGTGTTCGGGCCGGTGTCCTTCGAAGACGATCCGCTGAGCAAAATTTTTGGCGATATGCTTCGCTATCGATACTGGCCGGTGCGACTGGAAGAGCTGGCCGCTCAGATCGAATACAGTGACTTGAAGGAAGGCACCATGGATCTGGGCGGAGGTCTGTGGGTGACCACGAAGTATCTCAATCACCCCGTGCTGGTTCTGGGTTACCGCTTCGAATACCGGGGCAAGGTCTTTTGTACCGCCTACGACACGGAACCTTTCCGCAACCTCTTCGATGTCAGTCCCGATGATCCCAGCTACGACGAGGAGGCGGTGAGGGAGGGTGCCCTGGCTGCCGAAGAGGAAAATGAAAAAGTCGTAGCCTTCTTCAAGGGAGCCGACATCCTGATTCACGACAGCCAGTACACCCACAAAGAGTACGTCAATCCGAAGAGCCCGAAGCTCGGCTGGGGCCATTCCTCCTTCGAGCATGCAGTCAATGTCGCCCATAAAGCCGGTGTAAAGAAACTCCTTCTGTTTCACCACGACCCGGATCGAAGCGACTCGGAGCTGGACCTGCTGGAGAACAAGATACACGAATCGATTAATGGCAAGAGCAATATGAAGGTGATGATGGCCCGGGAAGGGCTGACCGTGGAGGCTTGATCAGGAGCTGCCATCTTGCTATTATTTCCGGCAGCTGCGGGGGATTAGCTCAGTTGGTAGAGCGATAGGTTCGCAATCTATAGGTCAGGGGTTCAAATCCCCTATCCTCCATTTTCAACCGCCAATGCACCGGGAACGGTCTTATTTTCTCATTCTTCTCATTTTTTTCCTATCCGCCTGCCAGACTCAGCAAAAAGTGGAGGTGAAAGAACCCTCCCGGCAGGAACATCCGCAGGTAAGCATGAGCCCTCTTCCCGCGGAACAGGAGGGCGAGGGCGGTACACTGGGCAGGATGAGCCTTCCGGCATACCCCGAAGCGGGTAAGGAGCCCTGGGAGCCTGAGCAGATCGTCGAGCTGTTTCTTCAGCAGATGACACTCCGCCAGAGGATCGGCCAGCGCTTCATCACCGGATTTTCGGGACGAAAGGTGAGCAACTCGGCGGCGGAGCTGATCGGGCAGGGCTGCGTGGGTGGATTCATGCTTACCCGATCGAACATCCAGAACCGCGCTCAGGTCAAGGCGCTGGTCGATGAGCTGCAGGCGACCGCCCGCGCCCAAAACCCGGCCATTGGATTGTTCATTGCCGTCGATCAGGAGGGGGGTCGGGTAAGCCGCCTGGATCTGGACGACCTGACCCGTTTTCCCGCCCCCTACTATTGGGCTCAGTACCAGGATCCCCTGTACGTGGAAGCGGCTGCCTACATCATCGGACGGGAGGCACTGTCCCTGGGATGCAACATCAACCTGGCTCCGGTGCTCGACCTGTACGACAAGCCGGACGACAGCATAGTCGGGGATCGTTCCATGGGAGTCAATCCGGTTCAGGTGGGGGAACGGGGAGTGTACTATCTGTTCGGAGCCAGGCGGGCGGGGATCGCTGCAGTGGCCAAGCACTTCCCCGGTCATGGGCGGACAACCGTGGATTCGCATCATCGACTGCCCGTCGTCGATGTGGACGAAAAAACCCTGGTCAACGAAGATCTGCTTCCTTTTCAGATGGCGATTCATCACGGGGTGGAGGCCATTATGACCGCCCATATCCTCTATCCTCAGATCGATCCGGATTTCCCGGTTACCCTTTCTGCGATTTTCCTGCGGGGACTGCTGCGCGAGCGCCTGGGTTTTCAGGGCGTCGTTATTTCCGACGATATCGAGATGGGGGCTCTGCGGGACCGCTACAGCCCCGAGGAAATCGTCAAATACGGCATCAACGCCGGGGTCGACATACTGCTGGACTATGGAAGCCTCGATGTGTTGAAATTGATCGAGGAAGTACATACCATGGTGGAGAGCGGTGAAATCGACCCCGAGCTGATCGACGAAGGGGCGCGCCGGGTGCTGCTGCTCAAATTGAAATACGGACTTCTTCGGAGCTGAATGATGATGAAACGTTCAAACAATACGGCTCTGCTGGTCGTCGACGTCCAGGTCGACTTCTGTCCGGGGGGCAATCTGCCGGTTCCCGAAGGGGAAGAGGTAGTGCCGGTCATCAATCGGTTGATGCGGCACTTCCGGCGGATCGCCGCAACGCAGGATTGGCATCCCCGGGATCATGTTTCCTTCGCATCCAACCATCCGGGTTCCAGCCCCTTCGAAACCATCCACACGAAGGAAGGCGAACAGATACTCTGGCCCGATCACTGCGTTCAGGGGACCGCCGGGTCGGAGTTTCACCCCGATCTGGATACCCTGCCTTTTGACCTGATCCTCCGCAAGGGCACCGATCCCAAACTGGATTCCTACTCCGCCTTTTTCGAAAACGATCACGAGACCTCTACCGGGCTGCACTTCTATCTCGAGGGGCTGAAGATCGACACCGTGTATGTCGTTGGTTTGGCCCTGGATGTCTGCGTGTTCTACACGGTGATGGATGCGCTGAAGCTGGGATATCGGAGCGTGGTCGTGGAGGATGCCTGTCGGGGTATCGACACCCCCCCGGGCAGCCTCAGCGCCCGCCTCGACGACATGAGGAAGGCGGGTGCCCGCATCCTGCAGGCTGCGGCGGTGGAGGAAAGCTGAAATGGACAGCAGATGTTTCGTGAACTGCGCCATGCTCACGGATTTCTACGAGCTGACCATGATGCAGGGATACTTCCTTCAGAAACACAACCCCCAGGCAGCCTTCGAGATGTTTTTCCGGCGGCCCCCCTTTGACGGGGGCTTTGCCGTATTTGCCGGACTGGAGACCCTGCTGAAAAACATCGAGACGTTTCGCTTCGAGGCGGAGGATCTGGAATATCTGGCAGCGCAAAAGGTGTTTCGAAAGAGCTTTCTCGACTATCTGGCGGACTTCCACTTCCACGGTGAAATCCATGCCATGCAGGAGGGAACGCTGGTGTTTCCCAATGAGCCTCTCATCAGGGTTCAGGCGCCGCTGATCGAGGCTCAGCTCGTAGAGAGCCTTCTGTTGAATATCGTCAATTTCCAGACCCTGATCGCAACCAAGGCGGCCCGCATCTACCTGGCCTCCGAAGGGGGAGCGATCCTCGAATTCGGGATGCGCCGGGCCCATGGCGTGAACGGAGCCCTTGGGGCGACCCGGGCCGCGTTCATCGGAGGGGTCACCGGGACCTCCAACACCCTGGCCGGCAGGCTCTATGATATTCCCGTGAAAGGGACCATGGCCCACTCCTGGATCATGAGCTTCGAATCGGAGCTGGCGGCCTTCCAGAAGTACGCGGAAGTATATCCGGACGACTGCATCCTGCTGATCGATACCTACGATACCTTGAAGAGCGGACTGGAGAACGCGATAAAGATCGGCAGGAAGCTCAAGAGTGAGGGGCACGACAGCTTCGGGGTGAGACTGGATTCGGGGGACCTCGAGTATCTCAGCAAACGGGTTCGGGAGCGCCTGGACCAGGCGGGGCTGGAGAACGCCAAGATAGCGGCTTCCAACGAGCTGGACGAAGGAATCATTCACCAGCTGATCACGGAGAACGCGCCGATCGACGTCTGGGGCGTCGGCACCCACCTGGTGACCGCCAAGAGCGACCCGGCCTTGAGCGGCGTGTACAAGCTGATGGCCAAGGAGCTGGACGGGAAGTTCGTCCCGACCATGAAGGTGTCGAACAACCCGGAGAAGATCTCCGACCCCGGAATCAAGCAGGTCAACCGCTTCTACAATGGCAACGGTTCGCCGATCGCGGACCTGATCACTCTGGAAGGCGAGAAGCTGGAGGTCGGCCCGAAGTACCGATTCTATCATCCCCGCTATCCCTACCGTTTCCTGGATGTTGCGGACTATCAGAGGATCGAGCCGCTGCTGCACCCGGTGATGCGGGACGGCAGGATCCTGATGGAGTTTCCCGAGCTGAAGACCATCCAGGCTCTAACTAAGAGCAATCTCGGCGCTCTGGATGATACCTACAAACGCCTGATCAATCCGCACGTCTACAAGGTCTCCCTCTCCGAGGAGCTCAAAAATTTGAAATTCAGCATGATCGCCGAGTACGAACGGAGGGCGGAGAGCACCAGAACCGCGGAGAAGGGATCCGGTTCCAGGTGATCATCTCAGATCAGCGTTTCATGAAACGGCCCGCTGTGTGAGTTAGTGGTACGATGAAAGATGTTGCACGGCTGCTCAACGAGATGCTGGCGGCCGGAATCATTACCGACTACGCGGTTTTCGGAGCCGTGGCTCAGATGCGCTATACACAGACAGTCGCTACGATGGATGCGGACATCCTCGTGGTGACCAAACGTCCGGATTCTTTGGATGTACTGCAACCGATCTATGATTTTTGTTTTTCCCGGGGGTATGAGCCTGAGAGGGAAGCGATTCGTGTTGGAGAGTGGCCGGTCCAATTCATCCCCGTATTCAATCCCTTGACCGAAGAAGCTGTCCGAAAAGCAGAAACTGGAGAGATCGACGGGATACCCCTTCGGGTTGTCAGGGCTGATTTTCTGTCGGCGATTGCACTGAGCACGGGGCGTCCAAAAGATTTCGCCCGAATCCTGGCTCTGCTCGAAACGGGTGCTGTGAGCTCGGAAGACATTGCCTCACTCGTCGAGCACTTCGGGCTCCAGGAGAAATGGCAACGGTTCGAGGAGCGCTTTCTCGATGATTGACCTGAGAGAACTGTTCGAACGACAGGCTGAATGGCAGCGAAGGCGAGCTGACCTTCCCTGGGCCGAGAAGTTGAGGCTGTCGGTTGTCATGCGCAAGGCCTTGCTGTCGTTCAGACCGCCTTATGCTGGGGAAAGCTCGAACTCCAACCGAGATGAACGAAACAAGCATAAAGATCGGTAGGGTGCAAGTCGGTGAAGGCCATCCCTGCTTCATCGTGGCCGAGGCGGGAAGCGCCCACCAGGGGGAGCTCGTCCGGGCCTTCGAGCTGATCGACGCCGCCTGGGAAGCAGGCGCTGACTGCGTCAAATTCCAGGCGATCTACGCAGATGAGATCCTGCATCCCCGGACTGGGAGCATCGATCTGCCCGGCGGTAAGACGCCGATCTACGAGCGTTTCCGCCGGCTGGAGCGGGACTGCTCCTTCTACGCCCGTCTCAAGGAACACACGGAGAAGCGGGGTTTGGTGTTTCTCTGCTCGGCCTTCGGCCTGCGCAGCGCCCGGGTCCTCCGAGACCTGCACGTTCAGGCGGTGAAGATCGCTTCCCCGGAGCTGAATCACTTTCCCCTGCTCCGCGAGCTGGCCGGATATAACCTTCCCCTGATCCTCTCCACCGGGGTGTCCACGCTCTCCGACATCGAGCGGTCCCTGATCGCCGCGGGCCCCGGAACCGTGCTGCTGCACTGCATCACCTCCTATCCGGCGCCCGAGGAAGAGTACAACCTGCGGGTGATCCCCAATCTGCAGGCGATCTTCGGCCGCCCCGTGGGGGTATCGGATCACTCGATGGATCCGCTCCTGGTGCCCGGCCTGGCCGTCACCGTGGGGGCCTGCATCATCGAGAGACACCTTGCCCTGTCCAACGAGGACGGGGGTCTGGACGATCCCGTGGCGTTGGAACCGGAGGCTTTCAGGCGGATGGTGCGGGAGGTGCGGAAGATCGAGGAGATGGGGGCGGAGCAGGGGCGCGGGCGGTTGGAGGACGAGTACGGACGGCAGCGGGTCGAGCGGACCCTGGGCGACGGGATCAAGCGCCTGGCGCCCAGCGAACGGAGGTACTATCTGACCACCAACCGCAGCCTCCACGTCGTCGATGAGATCCCTGCCGGGCAAACGATCCGGGCGCACGACGTGTGCATCGTGCGCACGGAAAGCAATCTCCGCCCCGGTTTGGGTCCGGAGTACCTGGAGCTGATCGTGGGCAGGATCGCGCAGCGTGCAGTCCCCGCCGGCGAAGGGATCACCTGGGATGACGTTCTGCCGCCGGTTTCGCCGGATTCGTCCTCCTCGCAGGGGTAGGGGGGCTGCTGTGAGCGAAGAGTTGCTCCAGCTGGTCGACCGGCTGGGCAATCCTGCCGGCACGGCCCCCCGAAGCGTCTGCCATGGAAATCCCGGGCTGATCCAGGCCACGGTGCATCTTCACCTCTTCGATCCTGCCGGCAGGCTGTACCTGCAGAAGCGCGCGGCCGGCAAGGATCGCTTCCCCGGCCGCTGGGACACCAGCGTGGGAGGGCACGTGGCTCCCGGGGAAACCCCGGAGCAGGCGATCCGCCGGGAAGCCCGGGAGGAGCTGGAGGTACACCTGCCCGGCCCCGCTGCGGACGGCGGTCCCGAGCGGCTGGAGCCCCACGTCTACAGCGACGAGGTCGAAACGGAGTACGTCGTGCCCTTTCGCTGGGTATTTTCCGGCTCACCCCGGCCCGATGCCGAAGAGGTGGAGGAGGGCCGCTTCTTCGAGATAGATGAGATCCGCCGGCGCCTGCGGGAGCAGCCGGATCAGTTCACGCCGCACTTCCGGATGGCCTTCGGGCGATTGTTCGACAGCGGGTAAACTGCGGGCGATTACTGCGCGTGCCCTGATCTCCCGACCGGATCAGGCTTCGTCGTTTTTTCTTTCTTTCTGAACGGCTCTCAGGTATCTGAGGTCATCCAGATCTTTGTTTCGTTTGATCGCTTCTTTGTTCTTTATCAGGTGATCCAGACCGATGATGTACACTTCGATCGGTTTGTCGAGGACCTCCAGCCTGGTGTTCTCTTTGCCTTTCCATGCTTGTAGAAAGGTAACGCCGTCGAACGCTCGTAGTAGCAATCTACATCCCCTGTTAGTCTGGGATAACCGTAATAAATTACCGCTTCTCCCCCGACAATGATGTACTTCACCCCGTATTTGTGCAGGCAAAAGAGGAAATCCAAAGTGTCGGGGGATAGATTGCCATTCTTCATCTGTGCTTGTGGTACTCGCGAATATCAGGCACGTTTTCACCATACACCCTCTTCTTCAGTAATGCTGCGATAGCTCGCCTCTCACAAACTGAAAGATGGATGTAGTACTCGATGTCATGTTGTTCCGCTTCTGCGTAATCCGAGAACTTGTTGAAGACCCGCTCCATAACGGTATTATAGCGGTTTGAGAGTACTCTCGCCAGACAAGAGGTGCCAGGAATTGTATGGGGGAGTGGGAACCCTGAAAGATCTATCTGCCCCTTTTTTGAACGAAAGAG
>JAFGQJ010000404.1 GCA_016935715.1 Spirochaetales bacterium | reverse complement strand
GTTCGTTCTGGTCAGCAATGAGGCGGCCGCCGGATTCATGGCCGAAGTCACCGGAAGGCTTACCGGAATACCGGGGGTGTGCTACGGCACGCTCGGTCCCGGAGCGACGAACCTCAGCACAGGTGTGGGCGGAGCGCTGTTGGACCGCTCTCCTCTCATCGCCTTTACAACCGAACCCCCCGATTCGATGCTGGGTCGAACCACCCAGATGGCCATCGATCACCAGGCCCTGTTTCGACCGATCACCAAGTGGACCACGCGCCTGTCGGAAGACCGGGTCGAAGAAACCCTGAGCAAGGCGGTGGAGATCGCCACTTCCGGTTTACCGGGCTCGGTGCACATCGGGCTTCCGGCGGACATCGGGGACAAACCAGCCAAGGAGAACAGGTACACACCGCCCCGACCCGGCAAGATCCAGGCACCGGATGCGAAAGGTTTGGCCAGACTGAAGGAGCTGTTCGCCGTTGCGCGCCGTCCGCTGCTGGCGGCGGGGCTCACCGCGGTGCGCAGCGAAGCGGGGGATCTGATCCGCAGGATTGCGGAAACTCACCATGTTCCCGTGGTCCTGACGCCCATGGCCAAGGGACTGGTTTCGGAGGATCATCCGGCCTACGCGGGAGTGCTGTTCCACGCCTTGAGCGATATCGTGGCGCAGACGAACCGGCAGGCGGATCTCGTCGTCGGCGTGGGCTATGACCCGATCGAGTTCAACTATGAGGACTGGCTTCCCGATGCACCCCTGGTGCACATCGACACGGTGAGAGCCGATATCGACAGGAGCCGGCATACGGTGGCGCTGGAAGTCGTGGGCGATCTGACACCGGCCCTGGAAGTCCTGGCGGGCATGGAGAGCGAACCCAAGGAGTGGGACTTCACCGCCCTGGCCGAGCGGCGCCAGCGCATGTTCGGGAAGCTGAGCCCCGACGGGAAGAGATTCGGACCGGTAGCAGCGCTCGACGTGCTGCGCAGGATCCTTCCGGAGCAGGGGATCATGACCTGTGACGTCGGCGCCCACACCCACCTGATCGGCCAGCAGTGGCGAACCCCGGCGCCGAACCTGCAGATCATGACCAACGGCTGGTCCTCCATGGGCTACGGCGTGCCGGCGGCCATCGGCGCCAAGCTCTGCCGGCCTGATCGTCCCGTGGTCTGCGTCACCGGCGACGGAGGATTCCTGATGATGGCCGGGGAGATGGCCACGGCACGGCGGCTGGGCCTGCCCATAGTCTTCCTGGTATTCATGGATCGGCGTCTGGAGCTGATCCGGATCAAGCAGGAGCGCAAAGGGTATCCCCGCTACGGAACCTTCCTGCATGGGCAGCAGTACACCTCCCCCGCCAGCCTGTTCGGAGTGCCGGTGATGTCCGTTTCGAACCTGTCCGAATACGAGTCGGCCGTCGAGGAGGCTCTTGCGGCGGAGGGACCGGTGGTGGTGGAAGCGTTCATCGATGGAGAGGAATACGATGGGCTCATCCTTCATGAGCACAAATGAGCTCCGCTGTCAGCGGAGAAAAAAAATAGAGGAGGTCAAAATGAAGACGAATCTTCGACCCAAGCGAAAGGTAACGCGGTTCGTGTCGATCTTTGCGTTACTCGGCCTGATCCTGGTATCCCTGCCCGTGTTTTCCGCGGGGCAGACCGAGCCGGAACCCGGAGAGGTCAAAAAGATCAACCTGGCTCTGGGTGACATCGAAACAGTGGAAACACTGCACCTGTTGATCGCCCTGGAGAAGGTCAGGGAGAGGGGAATCGACGTGGAGATGATTTCCTTCAAATCCGAAGACGTCGCCGCCCAGGCGGTGGTCAACAAGCAGGCGGACATCGGAATCGGAACGCCCTATGCTCTGATCCAGAACGTGAACGCTCCGATCCGCATCTTCTTTCAGCTCAGCACCCTGCTGTTCTTCCCGGTGGTGAACACCGAGTTCTACAACAGCTGGAAGGATCTGGACGGCGAAGAGATGGTCGTGCATTCCCGGACTTCCGGCACCCTGGCGATCGCCAACCTGATGGCCATGAAGAACGGAATCGAGTACGGGAAGATCAGCTACGTTCCCGGCTCCGAGGTGCGGGCCACTTCCATGCTGCAGGGCAACATCAGGGCCACGATACTCGATTCCTTCAACAAGGAGTTCCTGATGAAGGAGGCTCCGGGCAAGTTCAAGGTGCTGCCGATGGGCGAGATCAAAGCCAGCGATGAGGCGCTGTACGCCAATGCGGAGTTCCTGGAAGCCAACCCAACGGTGGTGCGGATCCTGGTGGAGGAGCTGGTCGGCACCATCAAGGCCATCAATGACGATCCGGCCTACGTGATCGAGCAGAGGGAGAAGTACGGTCTGCTCCCCGACCTGCCCTCCGAGCTGGAGCCGGAGATCCTGCCCTTCTACGAGCTGGCCGCCGAAGGCAACATGTTCCCCGAGGACGGGGGCGGCGCAGAGGCGGCGAAGCAGGATTTCGAGTTTTACGGCGTGGCCGGACAGATCCAGGGAGATCCCGCCAGCCTGAAGGTGGAGGATTTCTGGTACCTGAAGGCGATCGACGACGTGGTGAAGTAGGCCCGATCGAGAGTCTTCGAGCTGCCGTCTGTCCCCTGCCTCCGGGGCGCAGCCCCGGTGAGCAGGGGGCAGCACCCTGTTCGTCTGCCGGACATCCGCAGCTCCAGCAAAACAAAGATGAGACAGAGACGG
>JAFGQJ010000403.1 GCA_016935715.1 Spirochaetales bacterium | reverse complement strand
GACAAGACCAACAAGACCATCCTGCAGATCTGCACGGAGTTCGGCGATGAGTTCGTCCCCATATACCTGAGGGACAAGAACCGGATCGTTCAGCATCTCAACTACGAGCTGCCCGAAATCATCGTCATCAACTGCACGGACAAGTACATCAAGCTCAAGGGCATCCTGAAGGAGATCAAGAGCGATCCCTGGCTGTATTCCGGCGGCTTCGTCATCCTCCATGAGGAGGAAAACGAGCAGGAAGTCCTGAAGATGTTTTCCGGCATCAACACCATTTCCGTCATCCAGAAAAACAAGCTGGAAGACTACTTCACCCGTCTGCTCAGGATATTGAACCAGAATCGGGGAATCCTCTTTCAGCGGGACCTCCACTTCATCCTCCAGGCTAATCTCTCCGGTTCGTTCATTCTGGAAAACGATCCCTTTGACCTGGTGACCTATTCGAACCTCCTGGGTAATTTCCTCTTCAACTCCAACCTGATCGACCACGAGAAGAAGGTGAGATTCTACATCGCCATGATGGAGCTGCTGATCAACGCCATCGAACACGGGAACTGCAAGATCTCCTACGAGGAGAAATCGGAATGGCTGAACAGCGGGAAGGACATCCTGGAGCTGGTTCGACAGAAGAACAAGGATCCCGAGATCTGCGAGAAGAAGGTATACCTGAGCTACAGGATCACACCCAAGAAATCGACCTTCAGGATCAGGGATGAAGGCGACGGATTCGACTGGAAGGCGCAGACTGCGGCTGCGGGCAAGGATGGGCTGGAGGAGATGCATGGGCGGGGGATCGCCATGGCCAGCCACTATGTATCCAAGCTGAGCTACAACGACAAGGGCAATGAGGTCTGCTTCGAGATCAGTCACATGACCCACGACGGCAAGGTGGTTCCGAAGGTTTTCACCGACCAGGAAGAGGTCGTGTTCCAGGACGGGGACATCGTATTCACGCAGGGGGAGAAGTCCAGCTACCTGTACTACATCGTTTCGGGCCAATTCGAGATCATCGCCAACGGTAAGCGGGTCTCGATTCTTACCCCTGAAGATATCTTTCTGGGGGAGATGTCCTTCCTGCTGGACAACCGCCGCTCTGCGACGGTGAAGTCCATAGGCAGGGGCGTGCTGATCAAGATCTCCAAGGAAGCCTTCATCAACGCCATCAAAGAACGTCCCCACTACGGTATCTTCCTGGCCAGGCTGCTCGCCCAGCGTCTGGTCAAGCTTCATAAAGTCACCACAGCCTGATTGATCCGCTGAATCCCCGTTGCTATAATGGGCGTCTCGGAATACCGTGTTCGAGACTTTCTATGGAGCAGTGATGGACTTCTGGCGTGTGCCCTTGGACGCGGAAAAGCGCGAAGTGGTGATCGGCAAGGTGAATGTCATCGCCTACCGCTGCAAGGGCTGCAAATATTGCATCGAGTTCTGCCCGAACGACGTTCTGGAAGAATCCGATGAGTTCAACGAGAAGGGCTACTACCCGCCCCGTGTCAAGCACGAGGGACGGTGCATCAATTGCAGCTTCTGCGAGACCGTGTGTCCCGAGTTCGCCATCTACTGCACCGTAGCCGAACGCAGGGCCCTTCAACCACAGGACGTCATCCACATCGAGAAGATCTCCAGAAGGATGCGCCACCGCCGAAGCTCCGAGCCCGGGGAGTCCGGTCAGTGACGACGCGCAGGAGAGATCTGAGGCTCCTTACGGGTACGCATTTCATCAATGGGGACGAGGCCTGCGCCGAGGGAGCAGTGGCGGCGGGATGCACCTTTTTCGCCGGCTACCCCATCACCCCTGCTACGGAGGTGGCCGAGCGAATGGCCCTGCGCCTGCCCCAGGTGGACGGCGTCTATATCCAGATGGAAGACGAGCTGGCCTCCATGGCGGCGGTGGTCGGAGCCTCCTGCGCGGGAGCCAGAGCCATGACCGCTACATCCGGCCCGGGTTTTTCCCTGATGATGGAGAACGTCGGTCTGGCCGCGATGCTCGAAGCTCCCTGCGTGCTGGTGAACATCATGAGGGGAGGACCCTCCACGGGTTTGCCTACCCTGGTAGGACAGCAGGATGTGATGCAGGCGCGCTGGGGCTCCCACGGCGATTACGAGATAATCGCCCTGTCTCCCGAATCCCCCCAGGAGGCCTTCCTGCTGACCTGTCAGGCCTTCGATCTGGCCGATACCTACCGCACTCCCGTCATGATCCTGAGTGACGAGGTGGTCGGGCATATGACGGAGAAGGTGACCATCCCCGCCGCGGAGTCTCCCGGGCACGCGTCCCGCCGCGGGCGCAAACCGCCGAAGAGAGGATTCATGCCCTTCTCACCGGGGGAGAGGGATGTGCCGCCCATGGTGTTTGCCGGAGAGGGGTATCACATTCATGCCAGCGGCCTGACCCACGACGAATACGGCTACCCGGTGATCACCCCGGAAGCCCAGGAGCGACTGGTGCAGCGGCTGGTGCGTAAGATTCGCGACCATGCCGATGAGATCGTGCGAACCGAAGAGCTGTACACCGAGGATGCGGAGGTGATCGTGGTCTCCTACGGGTGCTCGGCGCGCACCACCCGCGAAGTGGTCGAAGGGGCGCGGGGAAGAGGCCTGAAGGTCGGCATGCTGCGCCTGATCACGGTCTGGCCGTTCGCGGAGAAGCGGATCCGGGAGCTGGCGGGAAGGGTGAAGGCCTTCGTGGTGGCGGAGATCAACAGCGGCCAGATCGCCTACGAGGTGGAGCGATGTGCTCAAGGGTCGGCGAAGACGGTGCTGGCCGGCTTCATGGGCGGGCGAATCTTCTCCCCCGACGAGCTGCTGCCGATCGTGGAGGAGGCGCTGCATTGATCGAGAGACTGGTACCCCGGCAGGAGCTCAAGGCGGACAAGAGCAGCTGGCAGAAAGGGCACGGCGACCATCCACTCGATCGGTTTCTCAAAGAAGGCCGGATCCCCCATATCTGGTGCTCCGGCTGCGGGATCGGCATCGCCTTTACCGCCTTCGTCCGGGCGCTGGACAAGGGGCAGTTCGACTGCGACAAGACCGTGGTCGTTTCGGGGATAGGCTGCTCGGGAAGAGCCGCCGGCTATCTCAACCTGGACACCTACCATACCACCCACGGGCGGGCGATTCCCTTTGCCACGGGACTCAAACTGGCCAATCCGGAGCTGAAAGTGGTGGTATTCAGCGGTGACGGGGACCTGTTTGCAATCGGGGGGAATCACATCATCCATGCCGCCCGCCGCAACATCGACATCACCGTGATCTGCATCAACAACTTCAACTACGGCATGACCGGGGGGCAGGGCGGACCGACCACGCCCCTGGAAGCCCGGACCACCACGACACCCTACGGTTGCGCCGAACGCCCCTTCAATCTCATCTATATGGCCAAGGCCGCCGGTGCGGTGTACGTGGCCCGTTGGACCGCCCTGCATACCTACGAGATGCGGGATGCGATGATCCAAGGCATGAACAAACGGGGCTTCAGCTTCATCGAGATCGTATCCCCCTGTCCCACCGGCTACGCCCGGCGCAACAAGCTCGGCTCAGCCCTGGATCTGATGCGTTTCTATCGGGACAACTCCTACCTGGCCGCCGAGCTGGATCCGGAGAATACGGCGCTGCCGTTCAAGGGCCGGGTGGCGGTGGGCAAGTTCGTGGATATCGAGAAGCCGACCTTCATGGACATGTGGGAAAGCTGCGTGGTGAGCAAGGCCAGGAAGTGATGGAAGCTGCGAACGGAGGACAGGTGAAGACCGGTGTCCGCCTGGCCGGATTCGGCGGTCAGGGGATCGTGCTGGCCGGGATGATCCTCGGCAAGGCGGTCACCCTGCACGAAGGGGCGAACGCCGTGATGACCCAGAGCTACGGACCCGAAGCCCGCGGGGGAGCCTGCAGCGCCGATGTGGTGATTTCCAGGGACCGGATCGACTATCCCCGCGTGACCGTGCCGGATGTCCTGGTCCTGATGTCCGAAGAAGCCGCCCGTACCTACGGCTCCAATACCGCGGAGCGGGCCCTGGTGCTGGTCAATGAAGATCTGGTCAAGACCCTTCCAGGGGGAAGCTCACTCAGGATCCGCCGGGTTCCAGCCACGGGCCTTGCAGAGAAGCTGGGAAGGGTGATCGTGGCCAATATCGTGATGCTGGGATTCGTTACGGCGGTTTCGGGGATCGTGAGCCTGGAATCCATGAAGAAGGCGGTTCTGGATTCGATTCCCAAGGGAACCGAGGATCTCAATCTCTTGGCTCTCCAGGCCGGGTACGATCACGGTCTAGGGAAAGCAGAAGGGACGATCCCGGAAGGGAAGTGAAGATTGGCAAGCGAAACGCAACCGAGTGAGAAAGAGGAGCTGGCCGCTGCGGAGCCCCGCATAGGGGTGTACGTCTGCCACTGCGGTCTGAATATCGGCAGCACGGTGGACTGCGAGGCTGTGGCGCTGCATGCCTCGAAGCTGGAAAACGTCGTGTTCGCCGACCACCTGCTGTACACCTGCTCCGAACCGGGGCAGGAGAAGATCAAGAAGGATATCGAGGAATACGGCCTGAACCGCATCGTGGTGGCGGCCTGCTCACCCCGAATGCACGAACCGACCTTCCGCAGCTGCATCCAGGCTGCCGGCCTGAATCAGTACCTGCTGGAGATGGCCAACATCCGGGAGCACTGTTCCTGGGTGCATCTGCACGACAAGAAGGAGGCCACCGAGAAGGCCAAGGACCTGGTGCGCATGTCCGTTGCCCGGGCCCGTCTTCTCGAGCCCCAGGAGGAAGTGGATATCCCGGTCATTCAGAAGGCGATGGTCATCGGTGGAGGGGTGGCGGGCATCCAGGCGGCCCTCGACCTTGCCGATTCCGGATATCAGGTCATCCTGGTCGAGAAGGAGCCCTCGATCGGAGGCCGCATGGCCCAGATCGACAAGACCTTTCCCACCATGGACTGCTCCATCTGCATCCTGGCACCCAAGATGGCAGAGGCGGGCCGTCATCCCCGGATCGAGCTGATGAGCCTGACAGAGGTCACCAAGGTCTCGGGCTATGTAGGAAACTTCAGCGTGACGGTGCGCCACCATCCCCGCTACGTGACCGGCGACTGCTCGGCCTGCGACGAGTGTTCCAAGGTCTGCCCCCAGTTCGCCCCCAATGAGTTCGACGTCGGGCTGGCCACGCGCAATGCCATCTACCTGCCTTTTGCCCAGGCGGTGCCCGCCACCTACCGGATCGACATGGACCTGTGCCTGAACAAGGGGGGAGTACGGGTCTGCGAGAAGTGCGTGGAAGCCTGCGAACGCAACTGCATCGATTTCGATGACCGGGAGACCGAGGAGAGCTTCCAGGTGGGGACGATCATCGTGGCCACCGGAGTGGATGTTTTCGATGCCAGGGAGATCCCCCATTACCAGTACGGCCGCGCCGCCAACGTGATCACCAGCCTGGAGTTCGAGCGCATGATCAACGCCGGCGGCCCGACCGGCGGGCATCTCATCCGCCCTTCGGATCACCGTGTTCCCAAGACCGTGGCCTTCGTTCAGTGCGTCGGCTCGCGCTCCAGCAAGACCAATCCCTACTGCAGCAACGTCTGCTGCATGAACACGATCAAGGACAGCCTGCTGATCAAGGAGCACTGGCCGGACACGCAGATCACGGTCTTCTATATCGACATCCGGGCCTTCGGCAAAGGGTTCGAGGATCTGTTCCAGAGGTCGAAGAAGGCGGGGGTGCAGTTCATCCACGGGCTTCCGGGGGAGATCATTCCGCTTTCGAGCGGCAACCTCCGGATGGTGGGAGAATCCACCCTGCTGAACAAGCTCTATGACATCGAGGTGGAGCTGGCGATTCTCTCGGTGGGATTGAAGCCCAGCACGGGCAGCGATCTGGTGCGCCGTTTTCTCACCCTGTCGCTGACCTCCGGGGGATTCTTCATGGTGGCCCATCCAAAGCTCCGGCCCGTGGACACCTCGACCCGGGGGGTGTTTCTGGCCGGCTGTGCCGAAGGGCCCAAGGACATCAAGGATTCGGTCACCCAGGCGTCGGCGGCGGCGGCCCGGGCGAATATCATCATGCGCCGGGGCAAGGTCACGGTGGAGGCGATCACCGCCAGGGTGGATGCGGAGGCCTGTACGGGCTGCGGCGCCTGCGCCAAGGTCTGTCCCTACCAGGCGATCTATCTGGATGAGAACAAGAAGGCGGTGGTCGTGGAAGCCGCCTGCTCGGGCTGCGGCACCTGCGGAGCGGAGTGCCAGTTCGGCGCGATCACGATGCGGCATTTCACCGACGAGCAGATTCTGGCTCAGATCGATGCCTTCACCGAGTACGAGTCCGACAAGAAGATCCTGGCCTTCAACTGCAACTGGTGCTCCTACGCCGGGGCGGACTTCGCCGGGGTCAGCCGCATGCAGTATCCGACGGAGGTGCGGATCATCCGCACGATGTGTTCCGGCCGGGTCTCCACGCGCTTCGTGGAACGGGCTTTCGCCCGGGGGGTGGCCATGGTGCTGATCTCCGGCTGTCACGTCGGCGATTGTCACTATATCGATGCCAACACGCATACGGAGAAGCGTTTTCGCCGACTGCGCAAGATCATGGAGCAGGGCGGACTGGATCCGGAGCGCCTGCAGCTGGTCTGGGTGAGCGCCGCGGAAGGGCAGCGTTTCCAGGAAAAGATCCTGGCCATGAAGAACAAGCTGAAGACGGTCAGCCAGGAAGAGATCAAAAACGGCATGAAGGTTTTCGGAGAGCGGGAGAAAATAGCGGAGCAGCGCCGGCAGCAGCGGGCGGGTACGGACGGCGCCGGCAAGCCGGATCGCAGGAGAAAGATACCGGTGGAGGCGGGTTGAGGTGGATTCGAAGAGATCGGGAAGGAGCGCTTGAGTGGCAAAGGCCCTCGATTTGTACGACAAGGAAGAGTTTTACCGCTGTCTGCAGTGCGCCATCTGCACGGGCAGCTGCCCGGTGGCCCAGGTGATCGACGGCTTCAATCCGCGGGAGATCATCCTTCGCTACATGCTCTACGGGGAGCAGGAGGAGGTTCTGGCCGACGAGAAGATTTGGTGCTGCACGACCTGCCACGCCTGCCAGGAACGCTGTCCGCACGAGATTACGATCAGCGGCCTGCTTACCCATATCATGAACCTGGCCGCCAGGAAGGGGAACCTCCCGCGGCCGCTCAAGGACAACATCAGGCTCATGGCGGAAACTGGATGGTCGGTCCGGGCTACCTCCCATTCCGACAGGGTCCGTGAGCAGCTGGGATTGAAGCCGCTGAAGCGGCCGGATACACACGAGATCCGCTCGATTCTCTGCGAAGCCGGCCTGGAGGAGATACTGGAACTGTAGCATGAAGATATCGATTTTTACCGGCTGTGTGATTCCGATCAAGTATCCGGGTATGGAGGTCGCCATGCGCTACCTTGCGCAGAAGCTGGGCATCGAGCTGGTGGACGTCAAGTTCGGCTGCTGCCCGGCGCCGACGGGCCTCAAAATTGTACATTTCGATGCCTGGCTGGCCCTGGCGGCCCGCAATCTCTGCCTGACCGAGGAAAAGGGGCTGGACGTGGTGACCCTCTGCGCCGGCTGCACCAACACGCTGCGGGAAACCAACCACATCCTGGCGCAGGACGAGAAGAAGCGCCTGTTCGTCCACGGGATGCTGGAGCGCCTGGGCAAGAGGTACCAGGGCAATATGCACATCTTCCATCTCCCCGACCTGCTCTCGCAGGAGCAGATCCTGGATCGTCTCGAGCGATCGGTCGTGCGGCCTCTCAGCGGGTGGAAGGTGGGAACCCACTACGGATGTCACTACTACCGGCCGGCGGGAAGCATGAACCACGATTCCTCCAACGGCCGCTACCCCCTGCCGGAGACCATGGAGCTGATCCTGGAGGTCCTGGGAGCGCAGATCGTGGAGTACAACCGCCAGGATATGTGCTGCGGGGCGGCTCTCAGCATCAATGCCGGCAGGAACGAGGAGAGCCTGAAGATTGCGGCGGAGAAACTCGACTGGATGAATGAAGCCGGGGTGCGGGCCATTTCGGTGGCCTGTCCGGCCTGCTTCACCCAGTTCGATACGGGTCAGCTTCTTTTGAGCCGCAAAGACAGGAATCGACGGGTGATCCCCGTATTCCACATCGCCGAGCTCGTCGCCTATGCTCTCGGTGCCGATCCGGAGCTGATCAATCTGAGAGCCCATAAAGTGAAACCGGATTTGGAGCTCATAGCGGTGTGAATGTCCGGGAAGAAAT
>JAFGQJ010000087.1 GCA_016935715.1 Spirochaetales bacterium | reverse complement strand
GCAGCACGGCAGAGAGCAGGAAAGGATCGACCGGATGAAGACATTGGATTTTTTCACCGATCTCATCGAAGCGCAGAACAGGGGGGATCCCCGGGGAATCTACTCGATCTGCAGCGCCCATCCCCGGGTGATCGCCGCGGCCATGGCCCAGGCCCGGGCCGATGAGCTGCCGTTTCTCGTCGAGTCCACGGTCAATCAGGTGAATCAGTTCGGCGGCTATACGGGGATGAAACCCGCCGGGTTTCGGGATTTCGTCTTCGCGGTCGCCGGCAGGGAAGGTTTCCCAGGGGAGAGGATCATGCTCGGCGCTGACCATCTCGGGCCTTATCCGTGGCGCCGGGAGGCGGCCGGGCAGGCCATGCAGAAGGCCTGTGAGCTGGTCGCCTCCTGCGTGAAGGCCGGATATGCCAAGATTCACCTGGATGCGAGCATGCCTCTGGGCGGTGATCCCGTCGACGAACACGGAGGCCTGGAGCCGGAGCTCGTCGCCCGCCGGGAAGCGCAGCTGGCAGCAGCGGCGGAGGCGGCCTGCCGGGACTCGCGCCGTGCGGGCCTCGAGCTCGGCGGCGGCTCGCCGCCCGTCTACGTGATCGGCACCGATGTTCCCGCTCCGGGAGGGGTGCAGAGCCAGGCGGAGGCGGCCGCGGTGACTCACGTGAGGGAGCTCGAGCAGACCATCGCTTCGTGCCGGCGGGAGTTCGAAGCCGGCGGTCTGGAGGAGGCGTGGCAGCGGGTCGTCGCCGTGGTGGTGCAGCCCGGGGTGGAGTTCGGGGAGCACGTCGTGTACCCGTACGAGCGCGCCAGGGCGGGGAAGCTGATCAGCGCCGCCCGCAGGCACACCGGGCTGCTGCTGGAGGCGCATTCCACCGACCATCAGCGGCCGGGGCTGCTGAGACAGCTGGTCGAGGACCGGTTCGCCGTCCTCAAGGTGGGACCTGCCCTGACCTTCGCCATGCGGGAGTGTCTGTTCGCCCTGGAGAGCATGGAGAAGGAGCTTCTGGGAGGCTCCTATCGAGCCAGACTGTCCCGGCTGGAGCTGTTCCTGGAAAAGGCGATGAGCGACAATCCGTCGAGCTGGCAGAGCTACCATACCGGCAGCGCGCAGGAGGTCTATCTGGCCCGCAAGTACAGCTTTTCGGACCGCAGCCGCTACTACTGGCAGGTTCCGATGGTCAAAGGCGCGGTAGAGCTGCTGCTCGAAAACATGCGGCAGGTGGAGATCCCCCTGACCCTGATCAGCCAGTACCTGCCCAGGCACTACCGGGAAATCCGGGAAGGCCGCTTGAACACGGACCCGGAGGAGCTGATCGAAGCGAGCATCCGCATGGTTCTCCGGGATTATTCCGCCGCGGCTATGGGCTTCCCAGGTACAGGTCCCGGCCCCGGACCAGAGCCGTGATCTTGCGCTCCGCCACGGAGCGATGCAGCATCCAGAATCCGCAGTCCGGGTGCACCCAGCCCACGCGCCCCTCCCCCAGGGTTTTCTCGGCCCTCTCGATGCGCCGGGCCACCTCTTCCGGGCTTTCGACCTGGTTGACCTTGATGTCGATGACGCCCAGACCGAGGCTGATGTCGGAACGTATCTGCTTCAATGCCTCCAGGTCGCTTTCCGGACGACGGGCCATCTCCAGGACCAGGTGGTCCACGTGCAGCTCATTGAGAAAGCCGATCAGCGCCTCCCAGGTGCCTCTCTGGATGGTCTGGCCCCCGTAGTTGCCGAAGCACAGGTGCACCGCCCGCTGCGGCACACCCCGGCCCACCGCATCCAGGATGCGGTTGACGGCCCGGGCGGCCATCGGGCCGTCACCGGGACTTCCCGGCAGGTTGGCCTCGTCCACCTGCAGGCAGGCGCATTCCAGGTCCTCAACCTGTGCGGCCAGCACGCCGGCCAGGTCCATCAGCAGGGCTTCGAAATCCCCGTAGTGATTGTCCAGCAGGGTTCGCGCCAGCATGTACGGGCTGGTAACGGTGAACTTGAGGCCGCTGCCGGCCACCGCTGCGGAGCGCGCGCAGTCGGACGGCAGGTCGAGCGAGCCTTCCCCGAGAGGAGCCTCGACCACTCCGGCGGGCTTGCGGCGGAAGCCCATCCCGTGCTTGCGCTGGAACTCGAGGGCGTCGAGGCGGCCGATCGCGCTGCGCACCCCGGCCAGAGGGGAGATGAAGTACTCGATCATGCCATTGGTCTCGGGATGGTTCACGTCGAAGCGGTACAGCTCCCCGTCGGTGGGCAGGTCGATGCCCGCCTGTCTCTGGATGTCCACCACCACCCTGGTTGCGTCCATGAGGGACTGCTCGCTGGGCATGGCGGCCAGCCAGGCCGGGTAGGGAAAGGAACCGACCGTGGTGGTTAGGATCCGGGCAGCAGAGGAGAGGCCGGAGCGCTTCCCGCCGGAACCGGGTACTGGGTTCGTCTTTATGCCGTTCATCGATGCGCATTCCGTCGGGTCGTTTCGACCCGATCCAGGCGCCTACACCTCCCCGTCGTCGAACACGATGGTGGCCCCGCCCACGTCGATCACATCCCCCGGCTCGAGCACCTTGGTCTTCACCGGCCGGTTGTTGACCGTCAGGTCCCCCGAACCCACCACCGTATAGGCCTTTTTCTTGGCGTCGTATACCACCGTGGCGTGCCGTTCCCTGACGTTCGGGTTGCCCACGATCGTCAGGTCGGCGCTGCGGCTGCCGCCGATCACGGTCTTGGCCGTGCCCAGGGGCATCACCCTGGTCTGGGCCCGGCCCACCCTGGTCTTGAGCACCTCAAGGGTCGCCGGTCCCCTCTTCTTCTCGAATTTCAGCAGGGAGATCAGCCAGAGCAGAACGAAGGCCAGCACGAAGGGGATGATCAGGAGGGCGCTGAGAGGCCGGCGGGGAAGGCCGAAAACGGTGCTGGAGAAGTAGAAGCGCGTGGCCTGATCCAGCCGGCCCTGCTGCTCCACCTGCACCCGCACGAATTTGCGCTCCGCCGGCGCCATGGTTGCCCGGTAGCCGATCAGGTACTCCCCGGCCACCTGCTCGTGGATGCGCTGGTAGACCCGGGCCAGCTCCTCCTGGCTGCGGGCGTCGAACACGGTGCCCCCGGTCTCCACGGCGATCGCCTCCAGGTTGGGATCCTTCTGGGCGGCGAAATTCACCGCGTACACCGAGATGCCGGCCTCCTGACAGGCCTGGATCGGCTCGGTGTAGCGGTAGGTCCTGGTCCCGTGGCTCGGATGGGGCTTGCCCGAACGTTCGAAGTAGGGGTAGTTCTCTCCGTCGGAGAGGATGATGATAGCCCTGCGCCCGCCGATGCCTTCGAAATCCTCCACCCCCAGGGTCAGGGCTGCGTACAGCTCCGTGTAAGCCTGCTCCGGGTCCGGCCTCTCGATGCCGTCGAGGAAGCCGGCCAGCCGAGCCTTGTCCCCCGAGGGGGCGGCCAGCCGGGTGTAGGAAGTATTGTAGGACGCCAGGCCTACCGTGTCCCTGGGCTGGGTCATGCTGCCCAGGAAGGTGCGCACCGCGTTCCTGGCATGGGTGATGCGCATGCGCCCCGCCTCCTCGGTGGGACGCCCGTCCAGGGTGTCGTACATGCTCCCCGAGTTGTCGATGAGAAGCAGGAAGCTGATCCCATCGGCCGAGGCGGCCCGGGGCTTGAACTCGGTCAGTCCCTCGATTCTGCGGAACTCCAGGCCATCGGGGGACTCGAAGATCGTGAAGCTTCCCTGCTCCAGCCGGTCAACCGGCACGCCCAGATCGTCGGTGACGCTGACGTACAGCCGAACGGTCTGGCTGAGCAGCAGCCGGGAGGCATCGATCTGGGACAGGCGTACGTTGTAGCCGGAGAGAGTCGCAGAGCCGAACAGGATCAGGGCCGCCGCTGTTATTATTCGTTTCATGGTACAGAGCCTCCTCTACTCGTACTGGTAGAAAAGCTTGGCCGAGCCGATCTTCAGGACATCCTCGTACTTGAGGCGCTGTTCCGTGACCGGCCGGTCGTTGACCAGCACCGGATGCTTCGGCTCCAGGTTGGTCAGCACCGCTTCCCCCTTGCGGAAGCGGATCTGGGCCTGGCGGTCCGCCAGGTTCTCATAGGGCTCCAGGGTGATCTGGTTCCGCCGGGCGCGGCCGATTCGGACCCGTCCTTCGTTGAGGATGAACTCCTTACCCTTCAGACGGCCGTTCAGAACCCTCAGGGTTCCGAAGGCCATGCTGCGCTCGATGATCCCGTAGAACAGGCCGATGGCCAGCCCCAGAACGATCAGGCCGATCAGCCGGGAGGGCAGGGCCGGGGGGAGATACAGGCGGGAGTACTCCAGGACGGCTCCGCCGATCAAACCGCCGATCAGACCGCCGATCAGGCCGATGCCGATCTTCTTGCCCGAGCCGGCCCTCAGGCCTTCGGCCGCCCCGACGAATACTCCCAGGAAGGCCCAGCCCACCGCCCGGGCGATCGGAAGCCCTATCGTCTGGAAGCTTCTGTACGAGTCGAGACCGAGAAACAGGCCGCCGATCAGGAACAGCGCCGCCTGTCCGATCAGCAGCCCGACGAGGCCTCCGATCAGGCCGACGAGGGCGCCGACGAGCATGCCGGCAACGATCCTCGATCCGACCCGGGCGAAAATCCCCGCGGCGGACCCGAAAAACGCGCCCATCAGCATCCCCACGGCCGCACCCAGAACTGCGATGAAAAACAGGTACGAGGGGAAGCGGGCCTGAGAGGCCACGACCAGCTCGGCCAGCGGCCAGGCAGCCGCCCCGCCCAGTATTCCGAGACACAGCAAGATCAATCTGCGCACTCCCGTGCTCATAGACACCTCCCGTTATTGGCCTTCATTTCAGCGTGACCTCGAGCTTCCTGGCGGCACCGTCGTAGCGGACGTCCACCCGCACGGTGCGCCCAGAGATGACGATAACCGGCAGGCTGCGGGACAGGCGATCGTCCCTCTTCACAGTCAGAATGTACTCCCCCGGATCCAGGACCAGCTGCCGGCTTCCCGCTTCCAGCGGCTCCAGGGACCGGTAGACCCTCTCCCGGCCGCCGCTGAGATAGGAGGGGGAATCATCGAGCAGGAGCTGCAACCCCTCCGCATCGGATTCGATCGAAACCGTTCCCGGGTAGGGGATCAGCTCCGCGTCCAGCTGCAGCAGCGGCTGGTATGCCTTGATCAGCAGGTTGAAGCTTTGGGGGTAGTAGCCGTCATGCTCGACCCGGAACCGATAGCTCGCACCGGTGGTCAGGGACGCGGCGATCCTCGGGTTCCAGCGGACCCAGCGGTCGGTGAGAAACACGGACAGGAGCGCGGAATCGCTCAGGTCATCACCGCTGCGGATATCCCTCACCTCCCAGCGAACCTCCAGCGGAAGCGGCGGTGTCTGTTCCAGCCGGATCTCCAGGCGCTTCCCGGAAGCGGTGTCCAGGTGCTGCTTCTGGTAGGTTCGGGAGCCCAGGAAGAAGGAACGCCAGTGCAGCTGGCCTTCCAGGTTCACCTTCAGCCGGTAGCGGCCCGTGGCCAGGTAGACCCGCTCGGACTCGAGGAAGTAGCTGTCTTCCTGCCCCGCTGCCCGTTCGGCGATCTCCCGGACCCGAAAACGCAGGCCCGGCTCCTCGATGCGTACCAGCTCCCCTTCGGTTTCCCGGTACAGCACCGAGGCGATGTAGATGTCCTTCGGGTCCTTGTAGGAGGCGGGGATCCGGGTGGAAACGACCAGAGACCCGTACCTG
The DNA here is from genome assembly GCA_016935715.1 of Spirochaetales bacterium. Classification (GTDB taxonomy): domain Bacteria; phylum Spirochaetota; class Spirochaetia; order SZUA-6; family DRHE01; genus JAFGQJ01. Next base: position 28,685 of record JAFGQJ010000087.1, on the reverse strand, counting down.
TCGGGCTGGATGATCTCGTAGTGGTAGCCCTTCAGATACAGGTAGTACCCGCCGGCGGCGAGCAGGGCGGCCAGGAACAGGCCGGTGAACAACCAGAACGCCCAGGAGCGCCTGGGCCTGTAGACGTCACCGATCTCCCTGCCCTGGATAACCCGTTTGAGCGCTCTCCTGATCGTGGCCGGGTCCCGGCGTTTGATCCTCCTCTCCAGGCGGCGGACGATCTGTCGCAGGTCCTGGAAGCGCCGGCGCCGGTTCGGCCGCATGGACCTGGCCACGATCTTCGCCAGAGCCGGTGCGATCTTCGGGTTGAGCCTCTTGGGCGGGGTGTATCTGCCCTTGTGAATCAGGGCGATGGTCTCCGCCGTGAAGCTGCCCGGGAAGGGAGTCTTGCCGGTGAGCATCTCGTAGAGCACCACCCCCAGGGAATAGATGTCGGCTCTCCTGTCCACGCTCTTGGCGTTGTCGATCTGCTCCGGAGGGATGTAGGAGGGCGTGCCCAGGGTCATCCCGTCCCGGGTCAGTCCCTCCTCGCTGTCCTGGAGGGAAGTGGCGATGCCGAAATCGACCAGTTTGACCTCCCCCTGGTTGGAGATGAGAATGTTGCCCGGCTTCATGTCCCTGTGGATCACGCCTTTTTCGTGGGCGTGCTGCAGTCCCCTGCATACCTCGTAGAAGATCAGGGCGGCGGCTTCGTTGGACAGGTAGCGCTCCCGCCTGATCAGCTGCTCGAGGGACACGCCGTCGACGAACTCCTCGGCTATGTAGTACGAGGAGCCCTCCTTGAAGTGATCGTAGACCTGTACGATGTGATCGTCCTTGAAGTCCATCATGATGCGGGCTTCCCGCCGGAATCGTTCGGTAAACTGCGGGCCGCCCTTCAGGGTGAGCTTCTTGAGCAGCACGTAACGCTTCAGGGTGGGATGCTTGGCCTTGTACACCGAACCCATTCCGCCCTGGGCGATCTTCGAGAGGATCGTGTACTTGCCGACCTTTCGGCCCGTGCCGGCTGACTTTTTCGGTTTGCCGTTCATTGGTCAGGTTCCAGGATCAGTTTCTTGTATGCCTCCGGGTCCAGTTCCCGGATGTCCCGGTCCAGGTCGATGGGAACGAGCGCCGGCAGCACGGCCACGACGTAGCGGTCCGGATCGTGGATCTGAACGTAGCGGCCGCCGGAGCGGAGGTTGTAGCCGCCGCGCACCGGGCGGTGGCCCCCGAAATGGAAGGCGTCGGCGCCGGCTTCCGGCCCCAGGTAGTGTTCCAGCATCCGCTCCACGCTGTCCGGCTCCGCCTCGCCGTTGTCGGTCCAGGTCAACCCGTACACCACCTGGGGTATCCTGCGGTACTCGATTACCTCCTCCCTCGGAATGAACCACGCCGGTTCGGCGTGGGAGGCGAGGAAGTTCCCCCCGACAGCCAGGACCGGGAAGCTCTTCTCCAGCTCGGAGTAGGCCTCGAGGGTCTTCTCACCATAGAAGTGATCCATGTAGATGCGCACCATCAACCCTTCATTGGCGAACTTGAGGAAGGGATAGTTGCCTCCGCCCTGCTCATTGGCGATGTTCTCGTGGTTGCCCTTGAGGAAGTGAAGGTGCTGCGGAAAGCGGCGCTTGAGGGCCATCACCATCTCCATCACGCCGAGGCTTTCCCTCATCTCGGCATCCATGTGGCCGTGCTTGCGGTAGCCCCCCTTGAACTCCTCCAGCGCCGCCTGCCAGCGGGCGGCTGCCCGCCCTTCGGCGTGAAAAGCGTCACCCAGAAAGAGAATTTGAAGCTCCCCGGCGGCCAGCCGGTCCACCGCCGCAGCGCCGCTCTCCGCTCCCTCCGCCAGCACGGCCAGGACCAGATCCATGCGGGCATGCAGATCCGGTACCACGATCGTGGGGAGGCCCGGATCCAGGTACAGCAGCCCGCCGGGTCTGTCCCGAGCGTCGCGGGGTCGGGTGGCTTGAGGCTCGTTGTCCAGGACCTCGATGGTCGACAGTGTTTCCTCTAGCAGCTCCTCCGCTTCCGGAGGAGCGCTGCGGGCGTAGATCCGCCTAAGTTCGTCCAGTATCAGTTTGATTCTACTCCAAATCGAGGTCCTTGTTCACCTCGACGAATCCTTCGGCCAGAATCATGGTGGCTTTGGTGATTCTCTCTTCCTGCTCCTCCGGCTCCAGGTCCCCGGTGGTCACGGCGATCTTGAAGATCGGGGAGGAGCTCTGGATGGGTCCGGGGGAGAAGCTCACCGGCTCTCCGACCTGCACGTCGCTGGCCAGGCTGGAGCCTTCCTTGCTGGCCGTTTCCGGCACGTCCTGGCGCAGTCCGATGCTGGCGTACTGGACGGTGCGGCTTCCCTCGATCATCGGACCGACGTTCAAAAGCGATCCGGAGTAGGTCATGGCCAGGCAGCCCTGCTCGTCCTCCCGGTCCATCTCCTCCACCTCCTCCATGTCCATCTCCTCCAGCTGGTTTTCGAACAGCTCCTTCTTCTCCAGCCAGCCCTTGGCGATCATTTCCACGGATTCCTCGGAGTCCGGCAAACCCGAGGATTTGGTTATCTGCCGAATATGATCCTGCACTTCCGCCGGAATTTGATCCAGGTACTCGCCCATGGGTTCCTCCTCGTAGCTTTAGCGTTGCTACTAGTATAGCGCACCTTTCGAATATTTTCTCTTGTTTCTTTGCCTGTATCGAGTAGACTTGTATCAGGAGGCAAAACAATGGAGCCGGAGCTTTTCCCGCCGGAAGTCTATCTGGAAATCCTCAGCGGCGAGCGGGAGGGAGACACCTTCCCCATCGCCCACAAGACCGTGACGATCGGCAGGGATCCTCACTGTGACCTGCACCTCCCGGATCCCTACGTTTCCCGCAAGCACTGCCAGATCGTGTTCCGGGGTGATCACTTCACCATGATGGATCTCGGCAGCCTGAACAAGACCCGGGTCAAGGAGAAGCAGTACATCCAGAAGAACCTCAGGGACGGCTACCTGATCACCCTGGGAAAGACGCAGCTGCGCTTCCGCTGGCCGAACGCCAAATCCTGGCTGGCCGAGCACGGGATCGAGGAAGGCGAACAGGAGGAGTGAGGATGAACGAGGAAATCGCGGGTTTGTCCGACACGGTGCGTTCCCACCTGAAGACGATCACCCGCAGCTCGGGACTTCCCGATACCGAGGAGTCCTTCGAGAAGATGGCCATGGTCTGGCTGGAGAAGAAACGGATGTTCGAAGGCCAGATCCGGGCCCTGGACATGGAGGAGGTGGAGTCCTTTTCCAGGGATGATCCCCGGGGAGCTCTGCTGCTTTCCTACTCCGGATCCCTGATCAGCCTGGGAACGCTCGCCGGCGCCGGCAGGCAGGTGGAGTACGCCAGCATCTCCCTGCGCGCCGATGTTCCGGACCTTGTGATCATGGAGGGCAGCGGCCTGGCCGGGGACGTGCGGCTGGACAGCGAAGCGCAGCTCAGCGGCGGCAAGGTTCGAAGCACCTCGAAGCTGCTGAAGATCGCCGTCTGTCCGCGGGAGGTTCCGCCGGAGGAGCAGGAGAAGCGCATCCGGGAGGCGACCATCTTTTTGACCAACGGCTTCGTGAAGATCAACCGGACCGTTCTCTCCGCCGGGCAGGAGCTGCCAGAGCAGTTCAACAGCCGGGCGATCATCGCCTATCTGGCCCGAAAGAACGGGATGACCCAGAAACAGGTCCGTCGTCTCGTGGGTGACTACCTCACCATGATCGAATCCGGGATGCTGCTCGGCGAACGGGTGCCGCTGGGGAAGATCGGCAGGCTGTCCCTGAAGAAGCGCTCGGCCCGCAAGGCCCGCGTGATCGTCAATCCGGCCACGGGCAGGGAGATGACCGTCCCGGCCCGGCCCGAGGAGGCGGCTCCGCGGATCTCCTTCAGCCGTTCCCTCAGGGAGCGAGCCCGCCGGGTCGAGCTGGGAGATTCATGAGCCGGCTCGGATTTCCTGCAACCTTTCGGACCGTTTCCCTGTCCATCTAATCGAACACACAAAAATCCCCGAATAGTTCAAAAGCTGGGAGTACAGTATTGGCCAGAGGTAAACCTGAAATCAACACGGAGCGCTGCAAGGGCTGCGGCCTGTGCGTCAAGGCCTGCCCCGAAGCCATTCTCGAACTTGCAGAGTCGTTCAACGAGCAGGGCCACCACTACGCGGTCTGCTTCGATCCGGACCGCTGCACGGCGTGCATGTCCTGCGCCATCGTCTGTCCGGACACGGCCATCGAAATCTTGCGTTTCGCCAAAGCAAGTTGAAAGGGATTCCCGTGGTGCAACCCGTACTGATGCGCGGAAACGAGGCCATAGCCGAGTCGGCGATCATCGCCGGCTGCCGCTACTACTTCGCCTATCCGATAACCCCACAGAACGAGATCGCCGCCTACATGGCCAGGCGCATGCCCGAGGTAGGAGGCACCTTCCTGCAGGCAGAGAGCGAGATCGCCTCGATCAACATGGTTTTCGGGGCGGCCGCTGCCGGAGGCAGAACCATGACCTCCTCCAGCTCCCCGGGAATCAGCCTCAAACAGGAGGGTCTTTCCTACCTGGCAGGCACCGAGCTTCCCGCCGTGGTGGTGAACATGATGCGCGGCGGGCCGGGGCTGGGCAATATTTCCGGGGCTCAGGGGGACTACTTCCAGGCCACCAAGGGAGGAGGCCACGGGGACTATCACATGATCGTCCTGGCTCCCGCTTCCGTTCAGGAACTGGCCGACCTGACCGTCTCCGCCTTCGACCTCTCCGACAGGTACCGGATCGTGACCATGATCCTGGGCGACGGCTATCTCGGGCAGATGTCCGAATCCCTCGTTCTGCCCGAGCCGCCGGAGAAGCGGTACGACAAGTCCTCCTGGATCCTCGACGGCGCGCAGGGCCGCGAACGCCGGGTGATCGCTTCGCTGCGGCTCAAGCCGGAGGACGGGGTGGAGAAAATCAACCTCCGTCTCCAGGAAAAGTATCGCGAGATCGAAGCCGCGGAGATCCGCTTCGAATGCTATCAGTGCCGGGACGCGGAAGTTCTGCTGGTCGCTTTCGGGCTGGCCGCCCGCATCTGTAAAGCCGCGGTGAACCAGCTGCGGGAGGCGGGAGTGAAGGCCGGTCTTTTACGTCCGATCACACTCTGGCCTTTCCCCTATCGGCAGCTGCTCGAGCAGGCGGAGGGCAAGAGCAAGGTGCTCGTGGTGGAGATGAACGCGGGGCAGATGCTCGAAGATGTGCGCCTGGCGCTGGGGGGCAGAGTCCCGATCGAGTTTTACGGCCGCATGGGCGCCATGCTCGTCGAAGAGCGGGAGATCATAAAAAGGATAACAGGCCATGACAGCTAAAGGCGCAGAAGCCAAACGGGTGTTCTCCAGACCCGAGACACTCATCGATGTACCCACCCACTACTGTCCGGGCTGCGGGCACGGAATCATCCACAGGCTCATGGCCCAGGTCATCGACGAGCTGGGCATGCGGAGCAGGACCATAGTCATCGCCCCGGTGGGATGCGCGGTTCTGATATACGACTACATCGACGCCGACGGATTGGAAGCGGCCCACGGACGGGCCCCGGCCGTGGCCACGGGGGTCAAGCGGGTCCTGCCCGACCGGCTGGTGATCTCCTACCAGGGGGACGGGGACCTTCTGGCCATCGGCACCGCGGAGACGATTCACACCGCAAACCGCGGGGAAAACATCACGGTCCTGTTCGTGAACAACGCCGTCTACGGCATGACCGGAGGCCAGATGGCCCCGACCTCTCTGGCCGGACAGAAGACCAAGACGTCCCCCTACGGCCGCAATCCGGCGGAGGCGGGTATGCCGATCCGGGCCTGCGAGCTGCTGAACACGCTGGAGGCGCCGGTTTTCATCGAGCGCTGCTCGGTGCACGATGTCCCCCATATCCTCAAGGCCAGGCGGGCCACCCGGAAAGCCATCGAGAACCAGGTCAAGGGCCGGGGTTTCTCCTTCGTCGAATACCTGTCCATGTGTCCCACCAACTGGGGGATGGACAGCCAGGCTGCGGCGGAGTGGGTAGGCACCGAGATGGTCGCCTACTATCCCCTGGGCAACTTCCGGGACAGGTAGGAGTGTAAGCCATGCGGGAAGAAATCATCTTTGCCGGTTTCGGCGGCCAGGGCATCATCCTCTCCGGCACGATCATCTGCCTGGCGGCGATGAAGGAGGGAAAGCGGGTCACCCACATCCCGTCCTACGGCGCCGAGATGCGTGGCGGCACGGCCAACTGCTCGGTGGTGATCAGCGACCAGGAGATCGCCTCCCCGGTGATTCCCCATCCCTCGGTGTGCGTGGTGATGAACAAGCCCTCCCTGATCAAGTTCGAGCCCAGGCTCAGGGAGGGCGGCACCCTGCTGTACAACAGCTCCCTGATCGATATCGAGCCCTCCCGGGGGGATATCCGCCGGATTTCCGTACCGGCCAACGAGCTGGCCGAACGGGAGGGAAGCGCCCGCTCGGCCAACATGATCATGCTCGGCCTGCTGGCCGCCATCAAACCGGAGATCGCCTCACTGGACTCGATCCGGGCGACCCTGGACCAGGCTGTCTCCGCCAGGCACAGGAACCTGAATGAGATCAACAAGCGCTGCCTGGAGCGGGGATTCGCCCTGAACGGGCAGTAGCTATCCGGCCTCCCCGGCAAGCTCCGCCAGCATGGCGTTGGTCCTGCGTCCGTACTCCAGGTAGATCTCTTCCGCCTCCCTGCCGCTGGAAGTCGTGCCCAGGTGGATCTGGGCGGTGATGTGGGGCTCGATGGAGAAGGCCCCCTCGTATCCCAGGTCCATGAGGGAGCTCAGGATCCTGCGCACCATGCTCTGACCCTCTCCCGGGTAGGTGTATTCGATCTCGCCCTTGTCGTTCCTGCGGCAGTCCTTGATGTGGACGTGCTTGATGAACGGCAGCGCCGTCTGGTAGAAATCCCAGGTCTCCTCCGGCGGGTGTCCCTCACCGACGGGATTGCCCGTGTCGAAGACGATCTGCAGGTTGGAGGAGTGGACCTCCTCGAGGAGGATTCTCTGGTTCTCCGCGCTCATGCCTCCCCAGCCGGAGCAGTTCTCATGCACCATCACCACATCCTCCTCCGCGGCGATGCGGGCAAGCTCCTTCATGCGGCGGATCACCTCCCTGCGCCAGTCCGCCTCGGACAATCCGTCGTTGGGATAGGACATGACCCGGATGAAGCGGGTTCCCAGACGGTGCATGCGGGGACCCGCGGTTTTCAGCTCCCGGACATCCAGCTGGAAGTCCGAGGTGACGGGCCGGGCCCAGTTGGCAATGGAGGAGGCAAAGCAGACCACCTCCATCTCAGCCTCCCGCACCGTTCGATAGACCTCCTCGAAGGCCGCCTCGTCCACGGCGCAGACATTGGTCTTGCCGATCAGGCGCAGCTCCAGGGTGTTCCAGCCCAGGGTCCTGTGGATGCGGATCTGTTCCTCGAGCTCCGGGGAGCCCTCGTCAGCGATGCCGGTGACGATCATCTTCTCCCTCCTTTCGTAGCAGCGCCGAGCGCTTTTTCATAGATTCTGTAGGTTTTCGTCTGCTTCAAGCCCAGCTTGAGCAGGGCATTGATCATGCTCGAGTTGTCCTCCAGGACGTAGCTGGCCTCCATGCGCACGCCCCGGGGGGCGAGGGCTTCGAACAGGCTCATGTACAGCAGAACGTCCAGGCCGAGGCTGTGATACTCCGGCAGCACGGCCAGGCCGAACAGCCGGTACTCCCGCAGGCGCCTCCGCCCTGCCAGCAGTGCGATGAAGCCGAAGGGAAACAGACGGCCCCCGATCCGCCTGAGGATGATGTTGATGTCGGGGAAGCCCAGACAGAAGCCGACCGTCCGGCCCGCATCCTCCACGATCCAGATCGCATCGGGATCGACGATGGGTTTGAGCTGCCTGAGCGTCGCGTTCAGCTCTTCCCTGTCGTAGGGAACCCAGCCCCAGTTGCCCCGGATCGCCTGGTTCGAGATCCGCCAGATCGACTCGGCTTCCCGGTCGAGGTGCCTCATATCGATGCGGCGGACGTGGATCTGCGGACGGCGGGCCAGCAGCTTTTCCCGGAAACGGATGAAGCGCTCCGGCATGCGGTAGCCCTGCCCGGCGTCCCCCTCGAAGGCAAAGAGATCCTTGACCTTTTCGAAGCCCAGTTCCTGCAGGCAGGCGTTGTAGTACGGCGGGTTGTAGGGCATCATGAAGGTGGCCGGCCGGTCGAAGCCGCGGTACAGGGAGCCCCAGCACTCCGCCACCGGGTTGAGGGGCCCGCGGATCGATTCCATGCCGCGGGCGGCCAGCCAGCGCCCGGCCCCTGAAAGCAGAGCCTCCGCCACCTCGATCCTGTTTGCAGTCTCGAAGGAGCCGAACATGCCGATCCTGGCGCCGTAGAAGTCGTTGAACTTGTGGTCGATGTAGGCCAGGATCCTGCCCTCCGCCCCGCCGTCCGACCGGGCCAGAAACAGGGCGTAGTCCGAATGAGCCAGAAGGGGATTGCCGGCGGTGAATGTCCGCCTCTCCTCCAGCCAGATCGGAGGCGACCATAACGGATCATTTCGATAGAGCCGCTCGGGAAGGCGGATGAACTCCCTCAGGGACCGTTTGTCTTCCACCTCTTCCACAGCTACATTCATCTTCCGCCCAACCGATCCGCGCGCCCCGCCGGATCCCTTGCTCGGTATTCTCCTCCGCCAGGCTGCCGTCTGCCCGCCTCCAGGCTGTCATTCTACCCGCTTTCGCGGTCTTTTGCCAATCGAAAGCTGAAGCGCCCTGAAGCGGTGCGGGCACGAGTTTCAATGACGGGCACGGCTGGAGTATACTGAAGGGGAGGAGGATGAGATGAAGCTCAGACTGGCGATGCTGGCCGCCTGCGCCCTGACGGCCATGACCCTGCTGGCGCCCTGCGCCGGCGCCTGGGACGAGCCCAGGGCCATGCGGCAGAAGCGCTTCGACATGGTGAGCCGGCAGATTGAGGCACGGGGGGTGGGGGACAGGGAGGTCCTGGAGGCGATGCGCGCCGTGCCCCGGCACCTGTTCGTACCCCGGACGCTGCAGGACCGGGCCTACGACGACTCGCCCCTCCCGATCGGAGAGGGGCAGACCATCTCACAGCCCTATATCGTAGCCCTGATGACCGAGCTGCTCGCGGTGCGGCCGGAGCACCGGGTCCTGGAGATCGGCACCGGCTCCGGATATCAGGCCGCCGTGTTGTCCGGTCTGGCCGGGGAGGTATTCTCCATCGAGATCAAGGAGCTCCTGCACGACCGGGCCACGGACGTCCTCCGGGAGCTGGGGTACGACAATGTCCGCACCCTCCACGGCGACGGGTACTACGGATGGGAGCAGGAGGCGCCCTTCGACGGCATCATCATCACCGCGGCGGTGGATCACGTGCCCCCGCCGCTGCTGCAGCAGCTGGTCGACGGAGGCAGGCTGGTTCTGCCCCTGGGCCATCCCTTCAGCTTCCAGAATCTGGTGGTGGTCACCAGGAAGGGGGAGGACTTTCGGCTTCAACAGATCACGGGCGTGCTGTTCGTGCCGATGACCGGAAAAGCCCTGGAGAAATACAGGTAGGGGTCCGCCGAACCGTCATGGTGTTCCCGGCTGTATTCACGGTCTCTCTCACCTCCCTGTGCTACGAGGTCCTGCTGACCCGCTTCTTCTCCTACTCGCAGTGGAACCACCTCTCCTTCATGGTCATCAGCATCGTCATGTTCGGCTTCGCGGCCAGCGGCAGCGTGCTCAGCCTGGTGGAGAGGCGCAGTCCCGGCTGGTCGGCCCGCACGCTCGATTCACCGCGATTCACGCTGCTGCTGCTGTTCTGTTCCCTGGCCATCGGCGGATCCTTCCTGTCCGTGAAGAATATCCCCCTGGATTACTTCCGCATGCCACTGGAGTGGCTGCAGGGCGCCTATCTTGCACTCACCTTCATTCTGCTGCTGGTGCCCTTCTTCTGTTCCGGGGCCGTGGTGTCCCTGACCTTTGCCGGCATGCCCGGTCAGACGGGATGGATCTATTTCGCCAATATGCTCGGCTCGGCGGTGGGGGCCCTGCTTCCGGCTTCGCTGCTCCCCCGCCTGGGGGAAGGCCGGATCGTGCTCTGCTGCGCCCTGCTGCTGCTGGCTGTTCCGCTCCTGCGCTCCCTGCTGGCCCGCAGCTGGCCGGTCTTTCTACCAGCGGCGGCGCTATTCCTGATCACCGGTGCGCTGCTGCTCTATGGGGGGGGAAAGCATCTCGAGATCCACCCCTCCCCGTACAAGCTGCTGCCCCAGGTGCTTCAGTTTCCGGAAACCTCGGTAGAGTCCCGAAGCAACACGATCCGGGGACGCCTGGACCGCGTGAGCAGCCCCTACATCCGCTTCGCCCCGGGATTGAGCCTGAAGTACACGGGGGATCTCCCCCCGGCCGACTTTCTTGTTCAGGACGGGGACGCCCTGTTCGTGCTCTACGATCCGGGGGATGATCGAGCCGCGCAGTTCAGCCGCTACCTGCATTCCTACGCCGGCTATTCGCTCCGGCCGCTGCCCGGCGGGAACGGGAAGGGCGGAAACGGGAGGGGCGGCCGGGTCCTGATCCTGCAGCAGGGCGGAGGCCTGAGCCTTCCCTGCGCCGTCTCCGCCGGGGCGCGGGAGATCACCCTGCTGGTCGAACATCCCGAGGCGGCCGCCGCCTACCGGGAGCGAAGCTCCTCTTGGGAGAAGCGGTCGCAGGCGAAGATCAGCGTCGCTTCGGGCAACCTGCGGCGCCATCTGGCCAGGGATAGGAGTCTATACGACCGGATACAGGTGGAGGCCTGGGGGCCGTCGGTGCCCGGCATGGCCAGCCTGGACCAGCAGCATCTGCTGACCGTGGAAGCCTTGGCCTCCTGCCTGCGGCGTCTGAACCCGCAGGGAGTGCTGATCCTGTCCCGCAGGCTGCTCCTGCCGCCCTCCGATTCCCTGAAGGTCTTCGCCGCCGCTTTCAGCGCCCTCGACAGCCTCGGTGTGCGCAGTCCGGGCACTCACCTGATCCTGATCCGCGGCTGGGACAGCTACACGCTCCTGGCTTCTCCCACGCCCTTCGATGCCTCGGACCTGGAGGATCTGCGGGATTTCTGCCTCAGCCGCAACTTCGATCCGGTATCTTACACGGGGATAGGCGGGCAGGAGGTCAACAGGTTCAACAGTTTCGCGGAGCCCTTCCACTACCGGGAGATACAGCGGCTGCAGGCGGCACTTCAGGAGAACAGGGGGGAGGAATATTTCCGTTCCTACTATCTGGATATCTCCCCCGCCCGGGACGACCGGCCCTTTCACAGCCGCTTCACCCGCTGGTCGAAGCTCGGTGCCCTGTTCCGCTCCACGGGGAGCCGTTTCTACACCCTCCTGCTCTCCGGCGAGACGGTCGTTCTCGTGGTCCTCGGCATCGCCGCAGTGTTGGGCCTGGTGCTGCTGCTCCTGCCCCGGCTGATTCCCCCCCGGACGGCCGCGGCTCCGGAGCCGGGACCGGGCAGCGGGGGCCGGGCCGCGGCGGTGCTCTATTTTCTGGCCGCCGGCGCGGGATTCATGCTCGTGGAGATGGCCTTTCTCCAGGGCTACACCTTCGTGTTCGGCAACCCGGTGATCGCCTTCACGGTGGTGCTGGCCGAGCTGCTGGTGATGTCGGGAATCGGCGGGGCCGTGTCGGCCCGCTGGAGCCGGCGGGCCCTGCCGCCGGTGCTCATCGTGCTGATCCTCTGCCAGGCGGCGCTCTGCCCGCTGTTCGGCGCGGCGCTCCGGCTGCTGCTGGCCGCCGGAGCAGCGGCGCAGCTTCTGGGCTCATTCATCCTGCTGGCGCCGCTGGCCTTCCTTATGGGCGTGCCCTTTCCCGTCGCTCTCCGTCTCCTGGTTCCCACGCCCCGCTTCCGCGCCTTCGGCTGGGCCGCCAACGGCGTGGCCTCGGTGGTGGCTTCGATCCTGGCCGTACCGCTGGCCATGAGCTGGGGGATCAGCCGCCTGCTGCTCCCGGCCGCGGCCTGCTATGCGCTGATGCTCGCGGTGCTGCCGGCCTTTCAGAGATTGAACAGACGGATCAGGAACTCCCACCTCAGCAGCCCGACGGAGAACCAGGGCACGTAGGTGATCAGCAGGACCACCGCCAGCAGGGCCAGGAAGAAGGGGATGACGTTCCTGTAGATGCGGACCAAGGGCTGTTCGAAGCGGTAGGCGGCCAGGAACAGGTTCAGCCCGACCGGCGGGGTGAGGTAGCCGACTCCCAGGTTTGCCAGGAAGATCACCCCCAGGTGCACCGGGTGGACGCCGAATATCTCCCCCATGGGAATGATCAGGGGAACCACCACCAGGATGGCGGAGAAGATATCCATCAGGCAGCCGGTTACCAGCAGAGCCAGGTTCAGGAGGATGAGGAACAGGTACCTGGAGCTGATGTTCGCCTGCACCCAGCTGCTGAGGCGCATCGGCACCTCCGCGTCCACCAGGTAGTAGGACAATCCCTTGGCCGCGGCCAGGATGATCAGAACGCCGCCGACGATGGGGATGCACTTCAGCATGACGCCTGGCAGGTCCCTGAGCGACAGATCCCGGTGGATCAGCATCTCGATGATCAGTGCGTAGATGACCGCCACCGCCCCGGTCTCCACCAGGGTGAACAGGCCGCCGAAGTAGCCGAGGAGTATGATCACCGGCAGCAGGATCTCCCAGAAAGAGTCCTTGATGGACAGGGCCGCTTCCCTGATCTGGAAGCGCACCGGCTTGACCTTGTGCCTGACCGCGGTGAACACCCCTATCCCGCAGATGGTGAGCACCATGAGCAGACCGGGCAGGATGCCGCCGACGAACATGTGCTTGATGTTGATCTGGGCGATCACCCCGTAGAGGATGATCGGCAGGCTGGGGGGAAACAGCAGCCCGATCGACCCCGAGCCGGTGATCAGGCCGTTGGCGAAATCCGTCGAATAGCGTCCGCTTTCCACCAGCACGTAGGCCAGCAGGGCTCCGAGGGCCAGGATGGTCACCCCGGTCGCGCCGGTGAAGGTCGTGAAAAAGGTGCAGACCAGGACCGCCATGATGATCAGCCCCCCGGGCAGCCAGCCCAGCCAGGCCCGGAACAGTCGCACCAGCCGCTCCCCCGCCTTGCTCTCAGAGAGGATGAAGCCGGCGAAGGTGAACAGGGGTATGGCCGGGATGCTGTAGCCGGTGAGCATGGAGTAGGCCTCGCTCGGGATCACCTCCAGGGCGCCGAAGGAGCGCACGAACAGGAGATAGGCGACCCCGCCCAGCACGATGAAGATGGGCGTGCCGAAGAAGATCGAGAGGATCACGATCACCAGGCCGGCCAGGGATATCCGCTCGGCGATCTGCTGGAAGAGCATCTGCAGGCCGTCGAGGAACAGGGGCACCTGCGGAAAAACGGTGTAGAGGACGTTCATCACCGAGCTGAAGGCGATGATCGTTCCCAGGAGGCAGCCCAAGGCGGCCAGGGCGCGCTTCCATCCGCGGATCGGGGAGCGGGCCAGGAACCGCACCGTGATGAGCAGGAAGCCGAGGGGGATGACCGCCGCGGCGATCTGGACGGGAATGAAGCCGATCCGCTTGCTCGGGTCGAAACCGATCAGCACCAGGGACAGGGCGCTCCAGGTCATGGCCGTGGAGATGGTCGTGGAGATGAAAGTGGTTGCGGTGACGATCCAGAGGCGCACGGAGCTGCCGATCATCTCCAGGCCCGCCGACAGGGTGATGTGCTTTCCCTCCCTGGAGGTGATCGCCCCCCCCAGGCAGGTCAGCCAGAGAACCAGGTGGTGGGTCAGATCCGCAGAGCTGTGGATGCCGGTCTTGAAGAACAGCCGGGCGATGATCTCCATGGCCGGAAGCAGGGCGATCAGCAGCAGAACGAGCCCGCTGAGGCCGTTTTCGAAGCGGAGAGCGCCCCGAATCGCCCGGCGGTCCGACTGTAGCGGCTGCATGGACTCTACTTAATATTCTGAGATGATCTGTCTGGCCTGCTCGTACAGGTCGCGGGAGATCACGTCGCCGACGAGGATCTTGAAGCCCTCCTGGACCAGCTCCTCCCACTCTTCCTGGACGGCCGGCGGCACCTGGTGGACGATCAGGCCGTTGTCCTTCATGATTTCCATGGCCTGGTTCTCCAGCTCAATGATCTCCGCTTCCAGATCCGCCAGGACGCTGCGGGTCGCCGCTTTGAGCTTGGGCTGCAGCTCCCGCGGGATCCTGCGCCAGGCCTGGTTGGAGATCACCAGCCCGGCGGTGAAGGGCGTCCAGTTGATGTCGGTCATGTGGGGGGCCAGGGCGAACCACTGCATCGCCGCCGCGGTCAGCGGGGAGGCGGTGAAAATCTCCACCATTCCGCTCTGCAGCGCTGCGAAGGCGTCGTTCGGTGGGAGGGGCACGATATGGAAACCCATAATTTTCCAGGCCTGGTCCACCTCCGGGCTGCCCTCCATGACGAAGAACTTCAGCTTCCGGAAATCGTCCGGCGTGACCACCTTCTCCTTGGCGAAGAAGCGCAGCCACCCCGACTTGATGATGGCTAGGAAGGTGAATCCCTTGTCCTCCATCCGCCGCTCCAGCTCGGGCCGCAGGCGTTCGAACAGGTAGTCCAGCTCCTCGTCGTTCTGGGTCAGGAAGGGAAGCTGATACACCAGCCAGTCAGGATCGATCTTGCCGAGGCCGGAACCGGACATGGCGGCGGCCTGGATCTGGTTGATCCTCATCTTGCGGATCATGTCCGGCTCGTCCCCGGCGATCCCGCCGCTGTAGATCTTCAGGGTGACCCTCCCGCCGGAGATCTTCTGCCAGTCCAGAGCGATGCGCTTCAGCGCTCTGTCCCAGGGAGACCCCTCGGGGGCCACGCTGCCCACCTTGATCACCTGCGCCTCGACCTGCAAGGAACCGAAGAGGATGCCGACCAGCAGCACCAGAGCCCATCTATGCCTCATGATTGATCCCCCTCCTCCAAATCGATGAGAAAAAAATCTTCCACGTGGTCGAGAAGCCAGCGGGCCTTGTCCTGGGCGAGCAGGACCTGAAGGCGATTGTCCGGATTCGCATCCGGATCGATGGCGATCGCCTGACCCAGCAGACGGCGGAACTCCTCCACGTCCTGGTTGGCCACGGACACGGTGCCTGCCAGGGAGATGTACGGGGAGGGAGACAGTCCTCCCGAGTACTCCACCGCCTTCTCGAAATGATGGCGCGCCTTCTCCTGGCTGCCGCCCATGGCCTGGGGCAGGGAGCCGTAGATCGCTATCAGGGTGTCGTGGATCATCCCCTCCGACCAGGATTCATCCAGCTCCAGCGCCCGATTGAGAATCGCGATCGGCTTGGACAGACCGAGCAGAAGCTCCATGTCGAAGGTGTCCGTCGAGAACGCCCCCAGCCAGGCGGCGGCTGTCCAGAACAGAAAGGGGACATCCTCGACCTCGGTGGGCGCAAGGGCCTGCTCCAGCTCGTTGCTGCGCAGCTGCTCGCCGAATCCCGGGTGGCGCAGCTCCATGGCCTGCATCAGATACCCGCGACCCCTCAGGTACAGCTTCTTGGCCCGCGCGAGCGCCTGCTGCTGCTGTTCGTATTCGCTTGCCGGCAGCATGCTGGCCGGGGTCTGGACGAAGGCGTTGGCGTACATGGCGAAGATGCTGCCCGTGGTCAGAAGCAGATCCTCGTTTTCCGGGGTTTGCTCGAGCAGCGATTCGTAGAGCTTCATGGCGAAGGGCAGCGCGTCGGCCACCAGCTGCGGATCCTCTTCGCCGGTGAAAACGGTGCTCTCCCCGGAGGAGAGTGTCCTGGCTACCAGGTTGACGGCCATCTTGTTGATCGAACAGGAGCCGAGCAGCACAGCCAGAAGGGAAATCAGCACGATTGCACCACGTTTAACCATACTCTAGAGTTTGCCATGGACGCCCCGGATAATGCAACATGATTTTTTCGCCCCGGGTATCACCTTCAGACAAACTTTGTTGACGCGGCCGTTGTCGAGGGATTAGGATACACGGGTGCAAATCTTGCTGGTGGGAGTCGAAAGAAACAGCTTCGCCATACGGGAAGAGGGAGCGGATCAGCTTCTGTTCGCCGAGGATATCCAGGAAGCCAACAATTTTCTCGTTCACGTCGATGTCGATGTCATCCTGCTCGACTGCGGCAGGGTTGCCGGTCATGAGCTGGAAGAGAAAGTCCGCGAGCTGAGGAAAAAGACGGATCAGCCGATCGTGGTCCTGGTGGACAGCGGGGAAAGCGGTTCCAGGGCGCTGTCGGCGGGGGCTCAGGATTTCCTGATCAGCGAGTCGCTCAGCGAGGACCTGCTGCGGCGGGTCCTGCGCTACACGCATCAGCTTCACGCCACCTCCCGGTCGCTGGAGGATCTGATGCGGGAGGTCGGGCAGCTGAAGGACGACGAAAACCCCTTCGCCTCCTTTTTCAATCACTGTCCCGTGGGGATGGTCCTGATGGACCTGGAGGGGCGGCTGGTGCGCAGCAATGCCGCTCTGCAGACCATGCTGGGCTTTTCGGCCGAGGAGCTGAAGGGCAGGAAGCTGTCGGTGTTCGCCCATCCGGATGATTGCGGGCAGTACCAGGAGAACCTCTCCGCGCTGAAGGCGGGGGAGGTCGGCTATTTCGAAACGGAGAGCCGTTTTCACCGCCACGACGGCCAGAACGCCTGGTGGCGCCTTACCCTGTCGATACTTCCGGATCCATCCGGCCGGGGGCAGTACATCTTCGGATTGGTCAAGGACGTCAGCCGCTGGAAGAGAAGCGAGGTGAATCTGCAGAAGGCGAAAGAGCTGGCAGAGGCCATGGCCCGCACCAAGAGCGAGTTCCTGGCGAACATGAGCCACGAGATTCGCACGCCGATTCACACCATAACCGGCATGACCGAGCTTCTGCTGGATACGGACCTGGACATGGAACAGAGCGAATACGCCGATCAGGTCCGCTTCTCCGCCGATGTCCTTCTCACCCTGGTCAACGACATCCTGGACTACTCGAAAATCGAGGCGGGAAAGCTCACCCTGGAGGAGATCGATTTCGACCTCTACGAGATGTGCGAGAAAGCCGTCGATCTGGTGATCCTGGAGGCGCATAGGAAAAACCTGGAGGTGATCCTATTCATCGCCCCGGGCGTTGCCCACCGCCTGCGGGGAGACCCCGCCCGCCTGCGCCAGATCGTCATCAACCTGTTCAACAACGCGGTGAAGTTTACCGCAGAGGGGGAGGTGCAGATCTCCGTCGAGTCGGTGGAGAAGGGGGATGATCGCTGTACCCTGAAGTTCATGGTCCGGGACACCGGAATCGGGATCGGGAAGACGGGGATGGCCCGGCTGTTCCAATCCTTCTCTCAGGCCGATACCTCAACCACCCGCAAGTACGGAGGCACCGGGCTGGGGCTGTCGATCTCCAAGAGCCTGGTCGAAATGATGGAAGGCAGGATCGGGGCGGACAGCGAAGAGGGCGCCGGCTCCACGTTCTGGTTCACCGTTACGCTGAAAACGCAGGACAAGGCCAACCTGTTCGAAGACCTGCCGGCTGATTTTTTTTCCGGTCTGCGGGTGCTGGTGGTGGATGACAATGCATCGGCGCGGGAGTGCGTCAGAAACTACCTGGAGTATTGGGGCAGCCGCGTGGAGGAAGCGCAGACCGGCAAGGATGCGCTGGAGCGGATGCGGCGATCCGTGCAGGAGGGAGGTGATCCCTACGCCCTGGTCCTGGTGGATCTGCGCATGCCCGGAATCGACGGCTGGCAGCTGGCCAGCGAGGTGACCTCCGATCCGCTGCTCTCGGAAATGAAGCTCATCCTGCTGACACCGGAAGGGTCGGGAAGCGGAGAGGCCAAGATGAAGCGCCTCAGATGGTTTCACGGCTACCTGAGCAAACCGGTGAAGCGCAGCTCCCTTCTGGCCGAGGTCTTCAGGGTGTTGACCCTGGAGTACGAACCGGAGCTGGCGGAGCTGGAAGCGGCCGAGGAGACGGAGCTGGTCGAAGAAGCGGGCGAGGCGCCGGAGAGACCCGCCGGAGCGGAGCCGAAGGTGGCCCGTATTCTGGTCGTCGAGGATCACGAGGTCAACCGGCAGCTGTTCAAGACGATCCTCGAAAAGCTCGGCCACAGCGTGTACCTGGCGGCCGACGGCCTGGAGGCGCTCGAGGCGGCCGGGCAGACACGCTACGATCTGATCTTCATGGACGTCCAGATGCCGAACATGAACGGCTACGATGCCACCAGGAAGCTGAGAGAGATGGGCGTGGGAACTCCGATCATAGCCGTCACGGCCAGCGCGCTGCAGGAAGAACAGCAGCGGGCGATCGCCGCCGGAATGGACCACTGCCTGACCAAGCCCTTCAAGAAGAAGGATCTCCTTCCCGTTCTCGATCGGTGGCTGCCGGGCGTTTCGGCTCCGTCGGATCCCGGGGAGGGGGTTCCCCCGCAGGGCCAGGCGAAGGCGGTCTTCGATTTCCCCAAAGCTCTCGAGGTCTTCATGGGACGGGAGGACGTGGTTCGCGGCGTCCTGGCCTCGTTCTTGAAGACCGTGGCCGTTCAGATCGACAGGATCACGGGCGTTGTGGAAGCGGGGCAGTGGGGAGAGGTCCGCCAGGAGGCCCATTCGATGAAGGGGGGAGCCTACAATCTGGTCGCCCCTTCCCTCGGTGATGCCGCCCGCAGGCTCGAGGATGCGGCCGGAGCCGGCGACCTGGATGCATCCCGATCGGCCCTTGCGGCCGTCGAAGAGGAGTACCAGCGCCTGAAGGCGGCGGCGGCGCCCTACGTTTCACGAGTGCCCGATGAGCGGGACGGCTACAGCTCCAGGGTGATGCCCACGGGACAGTGATCCGAGCCCGGGATCTCCGGCAGGATGAAGGCGCTGCCGAGAGCGGGACGCAGGCGTCGGGAAATGCAGAAATAGTCGATCCGCCATCCCACGTTCCTCTCCCGTGCCCGGGTGACAGCGCTCCACCACGTGTAGTGTCCTCCCTCCTTGCAGAACTCGCGAAAGGTGTCGATGTAGCCCGCCGCCAGATGTCCGCTGAATCCCTGCCGTTCCTGGTCGGTGAAGCCGGCGTTCAGCCTGTTGGCCTGGGGATGGGCCAGGTCGATCTCCTCGTGGGCAACGTTCAGGTCCCCGCAGAACACCACCGGAGCGCTCTCCTCCAGGTGCAGGAGGTGGGCCCTGAAATCCCGGTCCCACTTCTGTCGGTAGGCCAGCCGCCGCAGTCCCCTTTGGGCGTTCGGCGTATAGACGTTCACCAGGTGAAAGCCGGGGAACGTCAGCGTGAGCAGGCGTCCCTCGCCGTCGTGCTCCGGACTGCCCATTCCCCGGCGGACCTGCAGGGCTTCGGTCTTCGAGAAGCAGAGCGTGCCGGAATAACCGGCCTTTTCCGCTGGGTTCCAGTACTGGCAGGGATACTCGGGCAGGATCGGGCCCACCTGCTGCGGCTGCGCCCGGATCTCCTGCAGGCAGAGGATATCGGGGCGCTGCTCGGAAAGGAAGGAGAAGCCGCCTTTGCGAAGGACGGCCCGCAGCCCGTTGACGTTCCAGGACAGAAGCTTCATCGCGTTTCGGCGGCATTGCGGCGCCCCTGATGCGCTCACGACCAGCTCTGCAGCTCGATTATATTCTGCTCGGGATCACGAGCGTAGGTCCAGGTAATGGTACCCGCCTCCGGCACCTCGAAGGTAACCACTTCACCCAGGCGGGATCCTCCCGCTTCCACCACGGCCTGCAATGCAGCGGGCACATCGTCGACCTCGAAGGCTATGTGCCCCCAGCCGTGACGATTCGGGACCGGGGGTTCGCACCCGATGCCCCGGCTGTACTCGAATACTTCGATGGTGGGTCCTTTGGCTCCGTAACCCGGCAGGCGGAGGTGGATCCCCCTGATCCGCACACCGGAAACTCCGCTGCCTCGCTGCAGTCCTTCGCCCTCCAGATCCCGCTCGGGGGGAACGGGGAGGCAACCGAACACGCTCTCATAGAACCGGGACAGTTTGCGCCAGTCCCGGGCTACCAGATTCGTGTGGGTGTATCTGGCCTGAACGTTCGAACTCACCGCTCTGCCTCCCCTGTGCTCTTCGGGAATTTTCGACCACTGTACACGTTCCCCGGATCGATGTCGACAGGGATTTTGCTTTGCGCTCGCGCCCGTAATCATCTATCATTAGGGGGAGGAGGAAAATCATGCCCGTCACGCAGTTGAAAGAGTTTCTCGACAAGAACAAGGTCAAGTACGTGTCGCTGCGACATTCCACCGCGTACACGGCTCAGGAGATCGCCGCCTCTGCACACGTGAAAGGCAGGAACATGGCCAAGACCGTAATCGTGAAGATCGACGGAAAGATGGCCATGGCCGTGCTGCCCGCCAAGTACCAGATCGACCTGGAGAGCCTCAAAAAATCGTGCAAGGCCTCCAGCGTGGACCTGGCCAGGGAGGAGGAGTTCTCCCACCTGTTTTCCGGATGTGAGACCGGGGCCATGCCGCCCTTCGGGAATCTCTACGGCCTGCCGGTGTATGCGGACGAAACCCTGAAAAAGGATGAAGAGATCGCCTTCAACGCCTGCTCCCACACGGAGCTGATCCAGATCCCGTACAAGGATTTCGAACGCCTGGCCAAACCGAAATTCTGCAGGTTCTCGATTATCGCCTGAAGCGCTCTGCGGGAGACGAACGACGGTTTTCCCGTCACGGGTAATAGCCGCGGGGGCCGATCTTCGTTATACTCCTGAAGCATGAGAGACAGCAAAGCAAGGCGAAAGATCGCAGAACTGGGAAAGCTCGGCAGCGTGGAGAAGCCGGCCGGAATCTTCCGCACCACCCTGTCCTTCAATGAACAGAGCATGCTCTGTCATTTCAGGCTGACCCGGGGATCGGCGATTCCCCTGCACAACCATGAAGTCGTGCAGCACGGATATGTCCTGAGCGGCAGGGTCCGCTTCCTGTTGAACGAGGGGCAGAGCTTCGTGGCGACCGCCGGAACGAGCTATGCCTTCGACCCCTGGGAGCACCACGGCGCCGAGGCGATAGAGGACAGCGAGGTGGTGGAGTTCTTTGCGCCGATGAGACCGGAGTACGTGGACAATTGAAATGCCCGGGCAGCAGGGGAAGCGGGCCGTGAAACCGGTCGCAATCGGCTGCGATCCCAACGCGGCGCAGCTCAAAGGCATCATCCAGGAGCACCTTCGGGAGCTGGGGTACGAATACCGGGACTACGGCAGTGAGGATCCCGTGTACGCCAACGTGGCGATACGGGTGGCGGAGGCGGTGGCCCGGGGAGAACACGATCGGGGGATCCTGATCTGCGGCACGGGAATCGGCGTGTCCATCGCGGCCAACAAGGTTCCCGGCGCTTACGCCGCTCTGTGCTCCGATGCCTACTCGGCGGAGCGGGCGCGCAAGAGCAACAACGCCAATATCATGACCCTGGGCTCCCAGGTCACCGGGGCCGAGCTGGCCAAGACCCTGGTAACGATCTGGATGCGTTGCGAGTACACCCCCGGCGGGCGCTCCGAACCCAAGATCCGGCGGATCGTGGAGTACGATCGGGCCCGGGAGAGCGGCGGCGAACAAGAGGGCAGTCGCTCCGGGCCGCAGCAGAGCAGCTGATATTCCGGCATGAAAAGTTCAGAGAAGTACTGTTTGAGCTACGGGCAGATCCATGAAACCGTGAAGGAGCTGGCCCGGCGGGTCACGGAGGCGGGTTTCGATCCGGACGTCATCGTGGCCATCGGGACGGGGGGATTCATCCCCGCCCGCATTCTCAAGACCTTCATCAACCGCCCCATCTATGCGGTGGGCATCTCCTACTACGGGCTGGACAACCTTCCCAAGGCGACCCCCCAGACGATCCAGTGGATCGACGAGGTGGAGCGCAAGCTGTCGGGCAAGAGGGTTCTGGTGGTGGATGAGGTCGACGATTCCCGGGTGACCCTGGAGTACTGCCTCAAAGAGCTTCTCCGCCACCGCCCCACGGAGATCGCCGTCGTGGTGCTGCACAACAAGAACAAGGAAAAGCGGGGGCACCTTCCCGAGGAGATCCGGCACTACTTCGCAGGCCGGGAAACGGAGGACCTCTGGATCTGCTACCCCTGGGATGCCGAGGATATCGCCCTGCACGAGGATCAGGCCAGGGCGACGGTGTGACGGTAGTGCAGCAGCAGGCCGAGGAACCGCCGGTCCCGAAGGGGATCGGCATCGAAGCGGAAGAGGTGGCTCGCACAGCTGCAGTCGGAGCAGCCGAATCCCTGGACGAATCCCGCGGCCAGGCCGGCCACGGATCGTGCCAGCCTGCACTCCAGATCATGACGGCTGCGTATGGGAAGGCTCTTCACACGGCGGGGATCGACACGCTCCAGCAGGTAATCGATGTGCCAGTGCATCTTTTTGCTCCTGCGGTGGTGACGGGCGATCCGGGCGCTCAGATTTCTCTTCCCCGAGCCCACGTAGACGTACCAGCCGGCCTCCAGCTGAAGCTCCCCCAGGGCCCCTGCGTTCACGACACGGGGGCTGTCCACCTCGATGACCAGGAGGTACGCGCCCCTGTCCCGGCAGGAGGCCGCTTCAAGGTCTACGGGAATATCCGGCTGCGCCAGAGCGGCCTCCTCAGCGGGTGGCTTTGACCCCTCCCCCAGCCGCGGCTCTCTTGACCTCCGCCTCCACCGCGGCCTGGTTGACCATGGTGATGTCACCGGGGGTCTCCTGGACCAGCATTCCGTGGGCCGCTCCCCAGTTTACCGCCGTCTCCAGGTCCTTGCCCTTCAGCAGCGCGGCGATCACGCCGGAGGCGAAGGAGTCACCCCCGCCGGTCCGATCCCGGATCGGGATCCTCTCCCGCACCGGAGCCGTGTACCAAGCCTCCGCCCTGGTGTCGTAGAGAACCGCGGCCCAGCTGACCAGGTCGGCGTTGTGGGCGCCCCGCCACTGGGTGCCGATCAGGCTCAGATTGGGGAAATCCGCGGCAACCTTCCGGATCGTCTCCTGGTAGGCGGGAAGCCATTCGTCGAATCCGGCGCCCTTTTTCGATCTGGTGTCGTAGCCCAGGGCATCCGACAGGTCCGAGTCGTTGCCCACCAGGAAGCCGAGGTAAGGGGCCAGCTTCTGGTTGATCGCCCGGGCCTTGCCCTTGTCCGGCTCGACTTTCGAGCGGTAGTTCAGGTCCGCGGAGACGAAGGTTCCGTGCTCCGCGGCTTTCTGCGCCGCCTCGATAGCCAGGTCCGCCGTTTTCGCTCCGATGAGGGTGAAGATGCCGCCGGTGTTGAACACCCGCACCCCCTCATCGCCGAACAATGAGTCGAAGTCGAAATCACCGGGCTCGAGCCGGGTCGCCGGGCTGTGGGCACGGTAGTAGCTGGTGTTGGAGGGGATGACCCCCGAGCCTGCGTAGGTAAAGTTGATGCCGTTGTGCAGGCCGCCCTTCTGGTCGGTGGAGTAGCGGCTGCCGTCGTTCTTCGTGTTCCACCAGACGATCCTGCCAACGTCCACGCCGGCCTCCCGCATCTGGTTGCGGATGTTCTCCCCGATCGGGTCATCCACCAGAGCGGTGAGCACGGCGCTGCGCAGAGAGAAGGTGTAGGCCAGACCGCAGGCTACGTTGGTTTCCCCTCCGCCCTGGAACACGCGGACGCTGTCTCTCATCCTGGCGGTCGGCACGTCGCGGGGATCGATGCGCATCATCACCTCTCCCATGGAAACACCGTCGTATCTGCAGGACTCCTGGGACTTGATCTGCTGGTAACGTACAACTTCTGCCATAACTGCCTCCAATTTCCGATTGACTTTCTTCACAATATTCGAATCCGGCTCGGAAATCAATATTACGATGACAGGGGAGTTCGCAATCCTGTTCATCCGTCGCGGCCGGGGTGCGCCGGAGGGTTCCGATGCGATTTATCTTGACGATCCATCCAAACCTTCATATGTTTATGACTGACTGTTCAGTCATTTTGCATGTCCCCGCCGTGCCGGTGACAATGTCGAGGAAGGACGGAACCCGGATCATGCCCGAAGTACAGGAGCTCAAGAAGGAACGGCGCCGCAGAGCCATCATCCGGGCTTCCTTGAGAGTTTTTTCGCGCAAGGGGTATGAAACGACCGCGCTGGACGAGGTAGCCCGGGAGGCACGGCTGGCCAAGGGCACTCTGTATCTTTATTTCAAGGACAAAGAGGACCTGTACTTCCACGCCATGCTCGCGGTGCTCGAGCGCCTGGAGACCTTCGTGACCAGGCGGATCGTTGCATCTCGGGATCCACTGGACAGAATGAAGGCCATCGCCCTGGCCCAGGTCACTTTTTTCGCCGAGAATCCGAATTATTTCCGGCTGTTCACCGCGGCCCTCAATCCGGAGATGGCCTCGATCCACAGGAAGCTCCTGGGCCCGTTCTTCGAGAGACGCAGGCGCCTCGACGAGTATCTGTACGGGCTGGTGGAAGAGGGAAAGAGCAAGAATATGATCCGCGGTGACATCGATACCCGGGACGTGGTGTCGAGCTACGTGGGCATGGTCAATCAGGCGATACATTCCGTGTGCATGTCCAGGATGGACACAGCCGGGATGACCGTGGAGGCAATCGGTGCATCCGGAAAGGACATGTGCCGGATGGCAGAGGGTTTCGGAGAAGCCAGGGAATCCTCTCCGGCCGAACGCGTCCAGGCCATCATGGAGATCCTGCTGCGGGGAATAGAAGGCGGAGCGGAAGGAGGTAACAGCGGATGAGACGGATCGGAGCGGTGTTGCTGCTGCTGATGACGACCCTCGGCAGCGCGGGTGCCGAAACCTACCGGTTCACCCTGGAGGAGGCGATCGCCTACGGCCTGGCCAACAGCACGGCCATCCAGTCGAAGAAGCTGGCCGTGGCGGCCGCCCGGGCGGATCTGGCTGCGGCCAGGGCGGGCTACTACCCCTCGGTGTCGGCCGGCGTGAGCTGGACCCACGTGTTCGACAACACGAAGGAGACCTCTCCCGGCAGCGGAACCGAAGTGCCGATTTCCGGCACCGACCCCCTTGGCGTATCCCTGGAAGTCGGCCAGAGCGTGTACGCCTTCGGCAAGATCAAGAACGGGGTGAAGCTGGCCGAAGAGGCCGTCGCCCAGGCGGCCCTGGACCTGGCGGAGGAGAGCCGCAAGACGGTCGTGCTGATCAGGAATGCCTTCTACGGCTACCTGTTGGCCCTGGAGGTGCAGGCGATCAATCTCGAGACCCTGGCCGGCAAGGAGGAGGCCCTGGAGGTGGCCCGGCAGCGCTACCAGGCGGGCCTGGTGCCGGATTTCGAGGTGCTGCGGGCCGAGTCGGACCTGGAGAGCTACAGGGCCACGGTCATATCGTCGAACAATGGCGTGGCCATAGCCCTGCTCAACGTGAGGAACGTCCTGGGCATCGAGGAGGAGGATTTCCGCTTCGAGCTGGTCGGCGAACTGGAGCAGATCGAGGCGAATCTGGACCGGGAGGCGCTGATCGGCAGGGCCTTGGGCGGCAAGTACGATCTGCAGAGCTTCAGAAAGCTCATGGATATCACCGAGGCGCAGGCGGAGCTCGAGCGCAGCCTCCGCCTGCCCACCCTGGCCGCCTGGGCCAGATACAACGTGAACAGCCGCTACGATCCGGCCACGGGGGACGCCGAGTACTTCAATTCGGATTACTGGATGGGAAGCCTGACAGCCGGTCTGAGCCTGAGCGTGCCCGTCTCGGGCTTCTTCCCGTGGAGCGAGGCGAGCGCCAAGATCGGGAAGTCCCGGATCCGGGCGGAGGATCTTCGCCTGCAGCACGGCGCCCTGGAGGCGGGCATCCGCATCGCCGTGGAGTCGAGCATCCTCAGGATCACCGAGGAGCAGGCCAAGATCGCCTCGGGGAGAAAGAGCGTGCAGCTGGCCGAGCGGTTGTACGAAGCGGCGGTCGAACAGTACGAGGGCGGGTACATCTCCAGCGTCGAACTCGAGGACGCCCAGCTGGGGTTGAACGGAGCCAGGCTGGCCTACGCCCAGGCGATCTACAACTACAACCGCAATGTCCTGGACCTGATGGACGTGGTCGGGGTGGCGGATTTCTAGACGCGGATTTTCAAGACGATGAACGTACGGGGGAAGAGCGTATGAAAAGGGGAGTTCGGACGGTTATCATCCTGTTCGCAGTGGTGGCGGTCGTGGCCGTGGGGGGATATCTCGGCTACACCCGCTTTGCGGAACAGGAGGGAGAGGGACCGGGTTTCCTGGCCTTTCTGTCCCGGGCCGGCGGTGCGGGCAGGGGAGGCCCGGAGGACGACGGGGAGCAGATGTTCGCGGTGCCCGTGGCGGTCACCGCGGCGGTCAGGCAGAGCGTGCAGGAGAGCCTCGCCCTGTACGGATCCGTATTCGCCGAGAAGGAGGTGGGGATCCCGACCTCGGTCGGCGGCAAGATCACCGAGATCAAGGCCGAAGCGGGGGATTTCGTCGAGAAGGACCAGGTTCTGGCCGTGATCGACCGGGACCAGGCGGGACTGAAATTCGCACCGGTGGAGGTGGAGTCGACCATCGCCGGAGTGGTCAAATCCGTGCTGACCCAGGAGGGGGCCGCCGTCAATCCCGGGGTCCCACTTTTCCAGATCGTGGACATGGACGTGGTCGAGGTGAGGGTCGACGTTCCGGAGAAGCGGATCGCCGAGGTTCGGATCGGCCAGCCCGTGGAGATCTCGGTGGTCTCCTATCCCGACCGGGTGTTCCACGGCACCATCAACAGCCTCAGCCCCGTGCTGGATCCGGCATCCAGATCCCGGGAAACCCGCATCCGGGTGGTGAACAGGGGATACCAGCTGAAGCCGGGAATGTTCGCCGAGGCCAGCATCGTCCTGCGCCGCAGGGATGATGCGGTGACGATTCCCCTTGCCGCTCTGATAGACAAGGAGGGCAGCCGCGCGGCCTTCGTGATCGAGGGGGAGGTGGCCCGGGAGGTGCGGCCGAAGATCGCCTTCGTGCAGGGAGAGACGGCGGTGATAGAGGCGGGGATAGCCGAAGGCGAGCTGGTGGCGGTGGTCGGCCAGCAGTCCCTGAGCGACGGCGATGCGGTGACCGTGGCGGAGGTGAAGGAATGAAGATCACCGATCTCTCGGTCAAACGGCCGGTGACGGCCACGGTTTTCTACCTGGCCCTGATCGTTCTCGGTGTTTTTTCCCTGGGCAAGCTAGCCATCGATCTGATACCGGACATCTCCTTTCCCGTCATCGTCATCTACTCCACTTATCCGGGGGTGTCCCCCCGGGAGGTCGAGGAGAACCTGACCAAGGTGATCGAAAACACCGCGGCCTCGGCCAGCCGCATAGAGAAGATCAGCAGCACCTCGAGGGAGGGGACCTCGGTGGTCATCGTGGAATACCAATGGGGCACGGATCTGGACGAGGCTTCCAACGATCTAAGGGAGCGCCTCGACCTGGTCCGGGATTTCATCCCCGATGACGCCTCTCAGCCGGTGCTGTTCAAGTTCGATCCCTCCATGACCCCCATCGTGGTTCTGTCCATCGAGGGGCGCCGGGATCTGGAGAGCCTGCGCTTCATCGCCGAGAACACGATTCAGACATCCCTGGAGCAGATCGACGGGGTGGCCAGTGTTTCCATCGAAGGGGGGCTGGAGAAGCAGATTCGCGTCGACCTGGACAGGACCCTGCTGGCCTCCCACGGGCTGTCGATCGATCAGGTGGTCAATGTAGTACGGGCGGAAAACATCAACGTCACCGGCGGGGCGATCAGCGAGGGTGCCCGCAAGTACTCCCTGCGGACCATCGGCCGCCTGGACGATCTGTCCGAGATCAGGGCCATCATAGTCGGCAGCAGCAATGGCAAACCCGTGTACCTGGAGAATGTCGCTGCGGTGTACAGCGGCTATGCGGATGACGATACCGATGTGTTGGTGGACCGCAACGATGCCATCATCATGGCCGTACAGAAGCAGTCCGGCACCAACACCGTGCAGATCACCAACCGGGTTCAGGACAGGATCGAATCGATCGAACGCTCCCTGCCGGAGGACGTCCGCCTGGTGGAGCTGTTCGTTTCCGCAGACTTCATCAATGAGGCGATCGCCAACGTCTGGCGGGTGGCCCTCCTGGGCGGCATCCTGGCGGTCTTCGTTCTGCTGATCTTCCTGCGCAACCTGCCCACCACCCTGATCGTGGCCGTCTCCATTCCCCTGTCCATCATCATCACCATCATCGCCATGTACTTCTTCGATCTGACGTTGAACATGCTGTCCCTGGGCGGCCTGGCTCTGGGGATCGGCATGCTGGTGGACAACTCGATCGTCATCATCGAAAACATCTTCCGATACAGGGAGAGCGGCGCCAAGGCCGGTGAGGCGGCCCGCCACGGCTCCCAGGAGATGGCCAATGCCATCATCGCCTCCACCCTGACCACGGTGGCGGTGTTCCTGCCCCTGGTGCTGTTCATCCGCGGCATGGCGAGGGAGCTGTTCCGGGACCTCGCCTTCACCGTCACCTTTTCCCTGCTGGCCTCCCTGCTGGTGGCTCTGACCGTGATTCCCATGCTCTCCAGCAGGATCCGCAAGGTGGCGATCAAGAAGAAGTCCAACACCCTCCTGGACGTGGAGGAGGAGCTGAAGGGCAGGAGCGCGGCTCTGCGCCTGCTGGACCGGATCTACGGGGCTTCCCTGGGCTGGGCCCTCAGGCACAAGGCACTGGTGCTGATCGTAATCATCCTCGTGTTCGCCGGCAGCCTGGCCCTGATCCCGACGGTCGGGGTGGAGCTGTT